>NZ_JBSQYM010000048.1:0-36545 GCF_055140805.1 Orenia sp. | reverse complement strand
ATAAAAGATGCTTTAGTCCTCTCTCCTAAGGTAGGAGAGAGTTAGAGTGAGGTATGAAAGGTTTTGATTTATTTCATTTTAGACTTGGATATCTATAATTAAAGATATTTTAAAATAAAATTTACCAAGTGATATAAATGATTTACAATTTAACAGTTATAATATATAAAGAAGTATTTGCTGAGCTCTTTAATTAAGGGTTCAGTTTTTTATTTAATACAAAAAATTTAATTAATAATTATGGTTTAACAACGAACTTTGTGGTTAAAAGTATAATTCGTCGAATTTAAGTTATTAGCTAGCTACGGGTTTTAACCCGTAGGTTCTATAGGACACTAGAGGTTGAAAGCTGTGGCTAACAATTCTTTTTCACCGTAGATATAGTGGAAGAACCATAATTATTTATTAATCTAATATGAATAAATAGTTTTTAATTGTAAAATCTATTTATAATAAATAACTATGAGGTGTTTTGATGAAGAAGATATCTGGCTTTGAATTTCTATTAACCATGACTAACTTTATGATAGGTGGAACAATTATATTCCCAATTGGTATTGACGCAAAACAAGATGCTTGGCTAGCTATTTTAGTTGGGATGACTTACGGAATATTTCTATGTTTGTTATTTGTAAAAATAAATTCATTATATCCTGGTGCTACATTTATTGGGATAACCCAAGAGATATTTGGTAAATACTTGGGCTGGTTTGTGGGATTTATCTATGCGACTTGGTGTATTTATATTTCGATTAGAAATATTAGAGATTTTGCTGAGCAAATTACCCATAATTTTTTATCTGATATTAACATTGTGGTGATTCTTACCTTAATGGTTATTTTGATGATATATGCTTTATATCAAGGAATAGAGGTGCTGATTAGAGTTACTTGTGTTATCTTTCCTGTCGTTTTTGTATATATACTAATTTCTGATTCTTATCTTATGATGGTTAGTGGTGATTTTAATAATTTAAAGCCTATCTTACATGAAGGATTAGTCTTAAGTACAGTTCATTCTAAGCTTATGGGGTTTCCTTATGCTGAATTAACTGTTTCTATGATGATTATTCCTCATGTTAATGTTACTTTTAATAAAATAAAGAAGTTATTAATTTTAGCTAATATATGGGGCTCTTTAATAATACTATTTGATACGGTAATGTTAATTTCAGTTTTAGGAATATATCTAGCAGAAAATTTAAGTTTTCCTATCATTCAAGCAACTCAGCTTACTCAAAGTGACTTATTAAAGCTTAATATCATTATTGTTTTAGTAACTAATTTAGTTTTAATTGTAAAGGCATCAGTTTTGGCTTATGCTGGGATTAAAGGTTATTCCCAACTTTTCCAAGTTTCTTATAAAAAGATGGTATTTTTTGTTCTTATAATATCTATTTATTTAGCCAATATTGTAGCTAAGAGTTATTGGCAACATGTTCAATTTGGACTTGGAATTAGTTTAATATCTAATGTTGTAATTGGTATTTATATTCCTCTAATTACGCTAATTTTTTATTATTTGAAGAGATATATGAAGAAATTAATAAATTATTGCTGACCTTTTTTGATTAAAGTCTAACAAGAGGAGCAATCTTTGTTTTCCTTTATTTATTATATAAGTCCTTTCTGTATTTTGATGGGGGGATTCCTTTGATTTTTTTAAAGGTCTTGGAGAAGGTTAAAGGGTCTTGGTAGCCTACAGAGCGGGATATATCAGCGATTGATAAGTTCTTTTTTTTCATTAGTTCACAGGCTTTATCTATTCTAAAGTTAATTAAAAACTGTTGTGGTGAAGTATGAAGAATTTCATTAAAAATTGACCACATATAACTTCTATCTAGACCAATGTGATCAGCTATTTCAGTAATGCTAATTTTCCGATAATAATTTTTAGCAATAAAATTTATTATCTCTTTAATATACAGTTCAGTTCTATCAATATCATTGTTGTCAGATGAATTATTCTCTCTTATTTCAATAAGATGGGAGAGAAAAATGTACAAAAGACCTGTTAATCTGATTTCTCTACTTTTTATTAGCTCTTGTGTAGAGATCATTTTAGTAAAGCATTCTTTAATAAAAGAAGTCTCTGTAACTGAGAATATAGGATTGTTCAGTGTTAAGTTTGCTTGCTGGAGGTAAGATTCTGCTTTAAGTCCATTAAATCCTATCCAAGCGTAATGCCATGGATTATCTCTTTTAGCTTGATAATAGGTAATTGTATCTGGGGGGATTAGAAAGCCATCTCCTGCTTGCAGTTGATAAGTTTTATTATTAATTTGAAAAATACCTTCTCCTTCAAAAATATAATGAATTAAAAAATGATCTCTAATTCCAGGTCCCCAGGAATGATTAGGACGACAAATTTGCATCCCACATTGATACATATCTAAATCAGTAAGATTTAATCTGTTAATATCTATATCCATAAGATCATAGGACATATAAATCCTCTCCTTTCAATTCTTATTATATCTAACATTATACCATAAGTAACTAACATAGTTCCATTCAAATTATGATAATAAAAGAGTAGAATATAAATAAGCTAATAATTTAAAGGAGGAATATAATTATGAGAAAAATTACTTTTATGGGAGCAGGTAGTACAGTTTTTGCTAAGAATATTTTAGGAGATTGTATCTTATCACCAGCACTAAGGGATTCTCACATTGCTTTATACGATATTGATCAGCAAAGATTAAAAGATTCTGAGATGATGCTCAATAATATTAATAAAAATCACGGAAACTATGCAAAAATAGTTGCTTATACAGACCGTAAAGAGGCTTTAAGAGATGCCAACTATGTAATAAATGCTATTCAAGTAGGTGGCTATAAGCCCTGTACAGTAACTGATTTTGAGATACCTAAAAAATATGGATTAAAACAAACAATAGGTGATACCTTAGGGATTGGTGGTATCTTTAGAGCTTTAAGAACAATTCCAGTTTTACTTGATTTTGCTAAGGATATGGAAGAGGTCTGTCCTGATGCTTGGTTTTTAAATTATACAAATCCCATGTCAATTTTAACAGGTGCTATGTTAAAGGCTACTGAGATTAAAACAGTTGGTCTCTGCCATAGTGTCCAAAAATGTGTCCCTGAACTTTTGGAACCATTAGGAATGGATACAGAAGGATTACAATCTAAGATTGCGGGAATTAACCATATGGCATGGCTTTTGGAAATTACTGACAACGGAAAAGATCTGTATCCAGAGATTAAGAAGAGAGTATTAGAGAGAGAGACTCCTCATGATGATATGGTCCGTTATGAAATTATGAAGCGTTTTGGTTATTATGTAACAGAATCTAGTGAGCATAATGCAGAATATTTACCTTACTTTATTAAGAATAATTACCCTGAATTAATTGAAAAATTTAATATCCCCTTAGATGAGTATCCACGTCGTTGTGAAGAGCAGATTAAGAGATGGGAAACAATGAGAGATGAATTAGTTAATAATCAAGATTTAGAGCATGAACGTAGTAATGAGTATGGTTCTTATATTATAGAAGCAATGGAAACTGGAAAGCCTTATAAGATTGGTGGGAATGTTTTAAATACTGGATTGATTACTAATTTACCCAGTGATGCTATTGTAGAAGTACCGTGTTTAGTTGATAAAAATGGAGTTACACCTTGTTATGTTGGAGAGTTACCACCACAATTAGCTGCTTTAAATAGAAGCAATATTAATGTTCATTTATTAACAATAGAAGCTGCCTTAACTCAAAAGAAGGAATATATTTATCAAGCTGCTATGTTAGACCCACATACTTCTGCAGAGTTATCGATAGATGATATAGTTGCTTTATGTGATGATTTAATTGAAGCACATGGTGACTGGTTACCAGAATTTAAATAAAGAAGATAAAAATTACTGAGCTTCTTCTTAATTAAGAAGTTCAGTTTTATTTTATTGTAATTGTTAAAGAAGAGGAGGTATTTAGTATGGTTGAATTTATTGGTAATATGGCAGCTGTTTTGACCACAACTGCTTTTCTGCCTCAAGTAATCAAAACATTAAAGAGCAAATCAACAGATGATATGTCTTGGAGTTGGTTGCTTATGTTTATCACAGGGGTCTTTTTATGGCTGATTTATGGTTTAAGTATCAATGTATTTCCAATAACTGCTGCAAATGCCTTTACTTTTGTCTGTTTATTAATTTTATTATTTATTAAGGTTAATAATTTATTGAAAAGCAGATAAAGTCAGAATATATGGTTTGATCTTTAGCAAAACTAAGCTTAAAGTCTTTAGTTAAAGACTTTAAGCTTAGTTTCTATTTATTATCAGTCTCTTTTTTATATTTTGAGGGGGGGACTTCCTTAATTTTTTTAAACATTTTAGAAAAGACTAAAGGATTTTCATAACCTACAGAGCGAGAAATATCTCCGATTGATAATTTTTTATTCTCCATTAATCTACATGCTTTATCTATTCTAAATTGAATTAGAAACTGTTGAGGTGATAAGTTAAGGTAACTTTTGAAGATAGACCAGAGATAAGTTCTATCTACTCCAATATATTCAGTTATTTGCGAGACTGTTAAATCATATCTATCATAATTTTTATGAATATATTTTATAGCTTCCTTTAAATAAATTTCTTTAGGGTTTTCTTTATCAGAATTTAAATTATCATTGTCTTTAATGAGTTTGGATAAAAATAAATATAGTAGTCCCAGTAGTTCCAGTTCTTTACCTTTTTTTAGATCGTTAACTACTTTCATTTTATCAAATATTTTTTTGATTGAATTTTCTTTGGTGGAGAAGATAGGATTATCTTGGGTTAGATTTGCTTGTTCTAGATAAGTTTTAGCTTTTAAGCCATTAAAACCAATCCAAGCATAAGTCCAAGGATTATCACTATCTGCTTCATAGTAGGTAACTATATCTGGACAGATTAGAAATCCTTGCCCTGCACTTAAGTGATATGTTTTATTGTTTACTATAAACTTTCCTTTTCCTTTATAGATGTAATGAACTAGAAAGTAATCTCTAACAGCGGGTCCAAAAGGATGATTTGCTTTACAATTTTGAACTCCGCTAACATATATATCCATATCAGTTAGATTTAATCTATTAATATCAATATCTAGTGCTTGGTGTTTATAGCTATTTAACATAATAATCCTCCCTTTATTTAAGTTGCTATTAATTTAATACAGATTCAACATTAAATCATATTAAGTCAACATACTATCATTTACTTTATTCACTAAAATGGTTATAATTTAAATATAAGATAATAGTTAATCTAATTAAGTGGCAGATAAAAACAATATTACTAATTAATAAGAATAATTTTATAAGCAGATAAGATATCATTAACTTAGAATCTCATGTCTATATTATATCAATAACTTTAAGATGATGTAAACATAAGATAATAATTATTAGATTGATTATTCTATAATAAAAGAGCATAATAGGTATAATTCTATAAGTATATAATCCCATACCCCATTTTTAGTAGTAGATAAGTTTTCTTGTTTCGGTTACTATTAAAAATGGGGTATTTATCAACTGCTTAAAAGAAGGAGGGTAGAGGGGTTATAAATTAGATAAGTTAGTGTTAAAATTTATTTTATTAATCACTTTATTTACTTTTTTAACAAAGTTGCTAACTGTTAGCTTATATAAAAAAAGGAGGATATTATGAAAAAAATTATCAGTACCTTAGCAGTCTTTTTACTAGTAGGGATATTGTTGACTGGATGTGGCGGAAATCAAGAAGCAAGTAATAAAGATGGGCAGATAACATTAGAATTCTTTCAATATAAACAAGAAGCAGTAGGTGCTTTTGATCATTTGATCGCTGAGTTTGAGAAGGAAAATCCAAATATTAAGATTGAACAGAATAATGTTCCAGAACCTGATACAGTATTAAGATCAAGGTTATCTAAAAATGATATTCCAGCTATTATGACAATTAATGGAGCTGCTGTTTATGGTGAATTAGCTGATTCAGGAATATATGCTAATTTTACCGATGATCCTATTTTAGATGATGTTCAAGAGGCTTATATAAGAATGGTACGAGAGTTACATGGTGATACTGATACAAGTTATGGAATCCCTTATACGGCAAATGCTGTTCCTATTATATATAATAAGGATAAATTTGAAGAGTTAGGCTTAGAGGTACCAACGACTTGGAATCAATTGATTGCTACAGCAGAGAAGATTAAAGAAGCTGGCGAGACACCATTTTATTTAACCTTTAGAGAGGCTTGGACTACATTACCTAGTTGGAATGCATTAGCCTCTAATCTAGCTGGAATAGATTTTATTAAAGCTAAAGCAGAGGGTGAAACTACTTTTAAAGAAGGTTATCATGAAGTTGCTAAGAGAATGTATTCTCTATTAGAGTATGGTGATGATGATAACTTTGCAACTGGGTATAATCAAGGAAATATAGCCTTTGCTAATGGTAAATCTGTTATGTATTTACAAGGAATCTGGGCGCTTGGACAGATTAAACAGGCTAATCCTGATATTAATCTAGGAGTCTTTGCTTTTCCAGCAGTTAATGATTCAAGTCAAAATAAGCTTGTTTCAGGGGTAGATACTGTGTTGACTATGTCTATTAAACTCAAAGGAGAAGAAGCTAAGGCGGCTAAGAAGTTTATTCATTTCTTATTAGAAAAGAAGAATGCAGAATATTATATAGGGCAACAGAAGTTATTTTCAACTCTTAAAGGGGTTTATCAACAAGACCCAATTTTAGCAAGTCTTCAAGAGTATTTCAAAACTGGACGTTTAGTTCCGTTTTCAGATCATTACTATCCATCAGGGCTACAAATTGAGAACTTAATTCAAGAATTTCTATTAGATGGTAATGTTGATGCCTTCTTAGAAAAATTAGATAATGAGTGGGATAAAGTACAAGCTAGACAGTAAAAGATAAAGCATAATTGACAATTGATAATCAATTAAAAACTATTTATTTTTTAACTGTAAATTCTAGATTGTCAATTGTCAATTATTATTATCAAAGGAGGTATTAAATTGCAGAATAAGTGTAATAAAACATTTTATTTGATGACAATTCCAGCCCTAGTCTTATTTTTCGCTTTTCATACATTACCAGCATTAACTGGAATTTTGTATAGCTTTACTGATTGGAAGGGATATGGGACTTGGGATTTTGTAGGATTAAAAAATTATATTAATTTATTTAAGGATAGTCGTGCTTTAGATTCTTATATCTTTACTTTTAAATTTGCAATTATAGCTACTATCTCAGTAAATATAATCAGTCTATTAATTGCTATGGGCTTAAATGCAAAGATTAAGTTTAAGACTGCTCTTAGAGCTATTTATTTTACACCTTATATCTTAAGTATTTTGGTTGTTGGGTATATCTTTAATTATATCTTTACTTTCTTCTTGCCAGATATTGCTCAAGCATTAGGAATTAATGCCTTAACTAAGAGTATTTTAGGAAACCCAGATTTAGCTTGGATTGGTGTAGTAATTTTAGCAGTATGGCAATCATGTGGATTTAATACTCTATTATATTTATCAGGTCTGCAGACAATTGATCATACTTTATATGAAGCTGCTAGTATTGATGGAGCAGGTAGGTGGAGGCAATTTACTAATATTACTTTTCCATTAATTTCACCCTTCTTCACTATCAATATGGTTTTAGCTATGAAGAATTTTTTAATGGTTTTTGATCATGTTATGGCATTAACAAATGGTGGACCAGGTCGAGCTACAGAATCAATCTCTTTATTAATTTATCGTGGAGGATTTGCAGGTGGAGAATTTGCTTATCAGACAGCTAACGCCGTTATTTATTTTATTGTTATCTTAGTTATTTCAGTCTTCCAAATTAAAGTACTGCAAAAAAGGGAGGTAGAGCTATAGTGATTAGTCAAGAAGAAGCTAATTTAGAAACTAATTTAAAAAGTAAGGAGTCAAGTCGATTCTTTAAATTTTTTAAAGATAGTGATGTAAATTGGGGTGCTACTATCCTATTATTAATTGGTTCTTTAGCTATATTATTTCCTCTCTATTTGGCAATAAATGTAGCGTTAAAGAGCCCTCAACAGTTAGCTCAATCTATATTTGCGTTCCCCAAAAAAATTCATTGGGAGAACTTTACTAAGGCAATAGAGTTAACCCATTATTTTAGAAGTTTTAAGAACAGTAGTCTAGTCACAATTCCAACTGTAATTATAACTTTACTAACAAATTCTATGGTTGCTTATGCTATTGCTAGAAATTTGAATAAAAAATTCTTCAAATTTCTTTATTATTATTTTATTGCTGCTTTATTTATTCCTTTTCCAATTATTATGTTACCTATTGTAAAAGAGATGAGTTTTTTAGGTTTAGATAATAGACTAGGATTAACGATCTTATATATTGTTTATGGCTTGTCAATGAATATCTTTATCTATATTGGCTATATTAAGTCATTGCCTAATTCCTTAGAAGAAGCAGCAATTATAGATGGAGCTAGTACTTGGCAGATTTTTTGGAAGATTATCTTTCCGTTATTAAAACCTATTAATGCTACAATAGCTATTTTAACCTCTTTATGGGCTTGGAATGATTTTATGTTACCATTAATTATGTTAAATGAGCGGAAATTAATGACTTTACCTTTAGTCCAATATGTATTTCAGTCTCAATTTAGTACAAATTATAATTTAGCATTTGCTTCTTATATTTTGGCATTAGCGCCAATGATACTTGTCTATATCTTTGCTCAAAAATGGATTATTAGTGGTGTAATGAAGGGGTCAGTTAAAGGTTAATACGAGAAATAATCAATTACTTAATAGTTAAATTAGGAGGAAGGTTATGGGGATCTATTATAATAAAGAGAATAATATGTTTCACTTACAAGCCAAGGATACAAGTTATCTGATGAAAATCTTGGATAATGGAGAGTTAGCACATGGATATTGGGGTAAAAAAATCAAAGCAACAGAGTTGAAAGCTTATCATGAATTAGCATTAAACCCTTATTTATTATCACAAAAAGAGGGGCATTCCTTTGCAATGGATGTGATCTCAAAAGAATATCCAAGCTATGGAAATTCTGATTTTCGTCAACCTGCTTATCAAGTTAAGTTAGAGAATGGGTCTAGAATCTCTGAGCTAAAGTATTTAGAGCATGATATTTTTAAAGGTAAGAAGAAGCTAAAGGGCTTACCAGTAACTTATGTAGAAGATGAGTCAGAAGCTGAAAGCTTAGAGATAACACTAATTGACGAAGTAACTAAGCTTAAGGTAAGACTCTCTTATACAGTTTATGAAGATTTGGATGCTATTACAAGGTCAGTTTACTTTATTAATGAAGGAAATGAGGCTATTAATTTATCTCGTGCTTTAAGTTCTAGTCTTGATTTTAAAGATAGTGACTTTGAATTACTACAGTTGTCTGGGGCTTGGGCTAGAGAAAGGCATATTAAAACAAGACCTTTAGTACAAGGGCTACAATCAATTGAAAGTAAAAGGGGAGCTAGCAGTCATTCTCAAAATCCTTTTATTGCATTATTAAGGGATAATACAACTGAATATCAAGGTGAAGTTTATGGTTTTAGTCTTGTCTATAGTGGAAGCTTTTTAGCTCAGATTGAGGTTAATAAATATAGCCAAACAAGAGTTTCTATGGGGATTAATCCCTTTGATTTTAATTGGTTATTAGAACCGCAAGAAGATTTTCAAACTCCAGAGGTAGTTATGGTCTATTCAGATCAAGGGATTAATAAGATGTCTCAGACTTATCATAAGTTATATCGAACTCGCCTTGCTCGTGGTAAATTTAGAGATAAGGTTAGACCAATCTTGATTAATAATTGGGAAGCAACTTATTTTGATTTTGATGAAGATAAGATTCTAGAGATAGCTAAATCAGGAAAAGAGCTGGGCTTGGAGTTATTTGTATTAGATGATGGGTGGTTTGGTAAAAGGAATGATGATACAAGTTCTTTAGGTGATTGGTTTGTAGATAAGAATAAACTTCCTAATGGCTTAGGTAAGCTAGGTCAGCAGATAAATAATTTAGGAATGGAGTTTGGTCTCTGGTTTGAACCTGAGATGGTCTCACCAGATAGTGATTTATATCGTGCTCATCCTGATTGGTGCCTTCATGTTCCGAATCGAAAGCGTTCAACAGCCAGGGATCAATTGATCTTGGATTTATCCCGTGAAGATGTATGTGACTATATTATAGAAAAGGTTTCGGTTATTTTAGAAAGTGCTCCAATTACCTATGTTAAATGGGATATGAACCGTAATATGTCGGAGATTGGTTCTGCTAAATTGCCACCAGAAAGGCAACAAGAGACTGCTCATAGATATATGTTAGGACTATATAGAATTCTAGAAAAATTAACTACCAGGTTTTCTGATATCTTATTTGAAAGTTGCTCTGGTGGTGGTGGAAGATTTGATCCAGGTATGCTTTATTATATGCCCCAAACTTGGACTAGTGATGATACTGATGCTGTAGAGAGGCTAAGGATTCAGTATGGAACAAGTATTGTATATCCGTTAAGTGCTATCGGTGCTCATGTTTCAGCAGTGCCAAATCATCAGGTACAAAGAATTACTTCTTTAGATATGCGTGGTCATGTAGCGATGTTTGGTAACTTTGGTTATGAGTTAGACTTGACTAAAATGACAACAGAAGAAAAAGAGCTAGTTAAAGAGCAGGTAGCAGAATATAAAGAGATAAGAAAATTGGTGCAGCAAGGTAATTTTTATAGATTATTAAGTCCTTTTGAAGGTAATGAAACAGCTTGGAGTGTGGTCTCTGCTGATCAACAAGTAGCCTATATTGGATACTATAAAGTATTAGCAGAAGCAAATGTTGGCTGTAGATCCTTGAAGATTAAGGGATTAAATCCAGAGTTTAAATATCAATTAGTAGGTACTGAGAAGACTTATGATGGAGATTTCTTAATGCATATTGGAATAAATATTCCTGATGAATTATTAAATGGTGGAGATTTTAGAAGTATTGTTTGGAAGTTAAAAGCTACTAAATAGATTGTAATTAGATTTTAAGAAGGCTCATTTATGTTGGCTGATAATTATATTATTAAAGCAAGTCTAACATAAATGAGCTGTAAATTTATTTTAGAAAAATAAGACATAATCTTTTAATGCAGATATATTTTGAGAAAATTTATTCCTAAACTTAGTTTCTTTAATTAAAAAAGTTTGACGTTGCTTAAGAATTAGGCTATAATATAATTAGTAAATAATATTATAGCAGGGTATAATCTCTAAGAATTTAATCCACTATAATATAGGTGAAATTTTATACAATATTATTTTTATTTATCATCTTTATTAAAATAATTAATTAAGTTGATTAGAGCTAGTAATTTAACGAAAGAAAAACTGATGATTAAAGAGTCAAAGAGATTATTAACAAAGGGGGAATTAAGTAATGAATATTTTAGTAACTGGTGGTGCTGGATATATTGGTAGTCATGTAGTGAAAGAATTGTTAGAGACTGACCATCAAGTTGTAGTCTATGATAATTTGCAAAAGGGTCATAAGGAAGCTGTTTTAGGAGGAGTATTTGTTGAAGGTGATTTAGCTGATAGAGAATTATTAGATAGAACTTTTAATGAGTATGAGATTGAAGCAGTAATTCACTTGGCTGCTGATAGTCTAGTAGGGGAGTCGATGGAGAATCCAGCTAAATATTATCGTAATAATCTAGTTAATGGATTAAATCTGTTAGATGTAATGGTCAAGCATAATGTGAAAAAGATTGTCTTTTCATCTACTGCAGCAGTTTATGGAGATGTAGAAGAGGTACCGATTACAGAAGATTTACCTAAAGATCCAACCAGTGTTTATGGTAGATCAAAGCTATTTTTTGAAGAGATAATGAAGGATTATGATCAAGCTTATGGTTTGAAATTTGTCTCTTTAAGATATTTTAATGCAAGTGGTGCCGATGAATCTGGAAGGATTGGAGAAGACCATAATCCAGAGAGCCATTTAATTCCGATTGTATTACAGAAAGCTTTAGGTTTAAGAGGTAAGTTAGCTATCTTTGGTACTGATTATCCAACTAGAGATGGAAGCTGTGTTAGAGACTATATCCATGTTACCGATTTAGCTCAAGCCCATATTCTAGGAATTGAGGCTTTAGCAACTGGTAAAGAGAGTGAGATTTATAACTTGGGTAATGGTGATGGGTACTCAGTAAAAGAGGTAATTAACGTAGCAAGTGAGGTTGTAGGTAAAGAGATTGAAGCAGTAGAGGGTGATAGAAGAGCAGGAGATCCTGCAACTTTGATTGCTAGTTCTGATAGAATCAGAGAAGACTTAGCTTGGAATCCTCAGTATGGTGATTTAAAGACAATCATTGAGACAGCTTGGAAGTGGCATGAGAACCATCCAACAGGTTTTAAGAAATAGTAATAGTTTTGTGATGTTTAAATATAAAGCTATATTGATCTGTTGTGCCAGTTAATAGTGTCTTTTTATGGGTATATTGCGACATTTTTGCTTTTTAAAAGCGAACAAAAATCTTAGGTTCCGCCTAAGGGCGGGTTACGTTTTTCCTTGATGAAAAAGTAACCAAAAAATCAAGAAGAAAATTTAACTCTCTTAGCAACTAATATCTCTTGAAAATTAGAAATATAGTGCTTCTACTTCAGAGATAACGCTATAATTATTGTTCTTCGAGAATATTTGCTTCGTTCAAACAGAAATTTTTTTCGGCTTAAAAACCTTAAAATCTTTTTAAGTTTAAATTCAAAAGTGTCGCAATATCATTCTGTTGTATCAGTTCTTCTACGAGTACACGGCGTTATATTGATATATTGCGACACTTTGGATGTTTAGATTAGACAGTTGTTAACCGCCTACCACCTGTCTACCTAATAAGCAAAGTGTCTTAATATCTATCTAAAATTTAAGTTTATACATCATAAGGGGAGGGGCTATAATGCAGATCAGAGGGCGTGTAAGGTATTATGGTATGGGAAAGAATGAAGATGGAACTAGAATTTGTCCCAAATGCCGAGTTAAAATTCAATCTAAGTATAAAAAGGCTGCTAAAGAAGATGGTTGCCCTTATTGTGGATATAATTATGTTGCCAGTTAAGAAGGATTTTTGTTGGTTGAACATATTAAAATAAGGAGGTTGAAGAGATGGCTAAGATTAATATTGCTTTAGAGATAGAAAAGTTACTAAAGTATGGAGAGGAAAAAGGATTATTGGCTAAATGGGACCTAGTTCCTATAAGAAATAGTATTATGGATTTATTAGAGTTGCCAGAGCCTTATGAGGGGGAGGTTGATTATGAAGTCGGTGATTCCCCTCAAGAGATTTTAGATAAGTTGCTTGATTATGCAGCCAAAACAGGAATTTTAGAAGATAATACAATTACCTATCGGGATCTATTTGATACTAAAATTATGGGATTGATGATGCCTCGGGAGTCTGAAGTAGTAAAGGGGTTTTGGACTAGAGCTGAAGAGGATATAAGAGAAGCTACAGATTATTTCTATAATCTATCCCAAGACTCCAACTATATCCGTAGAGATAGAATAGCTAAGAATATGCATTGGTTAGCTAAAACTAATTATGGTGATTTAGAGATAACTGTTAATCTATCTAAGCCAGAAAAAGACCCTAAAGCGATTGCTGCTGCTAAGCAGATGAAGCAGAGTAGTTATCCTAAGTGTTTTTTATGTTTTGAAAATGTAGGATATCCAGGCAGAGTAAATCATCCTGCTCGTCAAAACCACAGAGTTATTCCAATTACTTTAAATGATAAGCAGTGGTTTTTACAATATTCACCTTATGTCTATTATAATGAACATTCAATAGTTTTTTCTGAAAAACATGAGCCAATGAGAATAGATAAGGATACTTTTATTAATCTAATTGATTTTGTAGATCAACTTCCTCATTATTTCTTAGGTTCAAATGCTGACTTACCTTTAGTAGGTGGTTCGATTTTAAGCCATGACCATTTCCAAGGAGGACATCATATCTTTCCTATGGAAAGAGCAGAGGTTGAGGAAGAATTCACCCATCCAGAGTTTATAGAGGTAAAGGCAGGTATAGTAAATTGGCCGATGTCTGTACTGAGATTAAGTTCAGAGGATAAGGAGAAATTGATTGCATTAGCAACGACTATTTTAAAAGAGTGGAGAGCTTATAGTGATCAAGCTAGAGGTGTAGTAGCTTTCTCAGAAGTAGAGGGAGAGAAAGAGCCTCATAACACTATAACGCCAATTGCTCGCAAGAAGGATGGGGTCTTTGAATTGGATTTAGTCCTACGGAATAATAGGACTTCTAAAGAATATCCAGATGGTATCTTCCATCCCCATCAAGAGCTACATCACATCAAAAAAGAGAATATAGGTTTAATAGAGGTGATGGGATTAGCAGTATTACCAGGTAGATTGAAGCAGGAGTTAGAAGAGGTAGCAAGGTACCTAACTGGAGAAGAAGTATTTAATAAAGAAGATATCCTAAATAAAGAGGATATAGCTAAGCATGCTGATTGGATAGCAGAAATGGTAGAGAGTTATGGTAGTAATTTAGAAGCAACAGAGGCTAAAGATACCTTAGAAAGAGAAGTAGGAATGAAGTTTATGAAGGTGCTTGAGCATGCAGGGGTCTTCAAACAAGATACAGATGGGCAACAAGGATTTAAGAAATTCCTGCAGAGTGTAGGGATGTTAAGTAGATAGCTGGATTTAATAGGTATATTGCGACACTTTTGTGTCGGGAATCAGGAATATGGAACCAGTGTTTATAACTGATTCCTGACTACTGATTCCAGATTCCTAAAAGTGTTTTAAGTACTATATTTAAAGCTAAATTAGAAATTAGATATTTATATTAAAGAGATAATGGGGAGGGAATTAGAATGGAAGAATTAAAAAAAATATTCATTGATTATTTTGGAGATAATGGTAGTCCAATTAAATATGTTAAAGCCCCAGGACGGGTTAATCTAATTGGGGAGCATACCGATTATAATGACGGGTTTGTCTTACCGATTGCTATTGATAGAGATATTAGTATAGTGGCTCAAAAGCGAGAGGATAAAGAGGTTAAAATCTATTCTCTAGATTATGAAACAGAAGGATTATTCTCTTTAGATAATATTCAATATAATCAAGAAGAAAATTGGATTAATTATTTACAGGGTGTAGCTCAAATGCTATTAGATGGGGGATATCAGCTACAGGGAATGAATTTGGTCTTAACAGGAACTATTCCTCAAGGGGCAGGATTAAGTTCTTCGGCTGCTTTAGAAGTGGCTACAGCATTGGCTTTTGAAGTGCTAAGTGGTTTTGAATTAGATAGAGTAGAGATGGCAAAGCTCTGTCAAAAGGCTGAAAATAAATTTGTGGGAGTTAATTGTGGAATTATGGATCAATTTATCTCTGCATTAGGTCAAAAGGATAATGCTTTATTTGTAGATTGTCGCTCTAACGAATATAAGTTAGTACCAATCGATACAAGTGAGATTAAGATAATAATAGCCAATACCAATGTAGAGCATAATCTAGTAGATTCAGCTTATAATCAACGCTTAAGAGAATGTGCTAAAGCTGTTGACTATTTTAATAATGTATTAGATAGAGAGATTCAAGCCTTAAGAGATGTTAATATTAAGGAGTTTGAAGAGTATAAGGATGGATTAGAAGAGGTTATTAGAAAGAGAGCAGAGCATGTTATTTATGAAAACAAACGTGTTCAAGAGACTATTGAAGCCTTTGCTCAGGATGATTTGAATAAAGTTGGACAATTAATGATTAAATCCCATGATAGTTTAAGGGATTTATATGAGGTTAGCTGTGAAGAGCTGGATATTATGGTTGATTTAGCTTTAGAAATTGATGGTGTCTTAGGTGCAAGGATGACAGGAGCAGGTTTTGGAGGTTGTGTGGTAAGTCTAGTTAAGAAAGATTCAGTAGTTGATTTCAAAGAGAAGGTAGCTAAGGCTTATCAAGAGAAGACAGGAATTGAAACCGATATTTATATTTGTAATATAGAAGATGGAGCCCATCAAGTGCTTAGTGATTAACTAATTATTTTCAAACCCAAAAAATAATTATGGTTCAATAATGAGTTAGATTCAAATTATTAGTTAACTACTGGTTTTAATCTGTGATGGTATAGCTAGGGGTAAAAACTTGTAGTTAATTGAAATGTTAAATTTTTAATATATGTTATAGATATCCAAGTCTAAAGTGTAATTTAATGGGGATATTGCGATATTTTCGTGTCGGGAATCAGGAATCTGGAACCAGTGTTTATAACTGATTCTTGACTACTAATTCCAGATTCCAAAAAGTGTCACACTATCTTTCTATTGTTTCATTCTAAAATTGGATGACTATATAGATATCCAAGTCTAAAGTGAAAGAGAGGACTAAAGCATCTTTTATTCCCCTCTCCTGATAGGAGGAGAGGGGCTAGGGGTGAGGTTGGTTTTATATTACATTCTAAAGTTGTTTATCTATAATAATCATAAGTGGCTATAAGTTGATAATAATTATCATAATACTCCACTACATTTTAAGGATTATATATTTGATGTTGATATGTTAATTGCATATTAATGTATAGATTATAATTTTAAGATGTTAGTGGTTTTTGTTTTTGCTCAATTTGTTCAATTTTTTCTCTCCAAGATATTAATATAGATCCATTCACTTTGTTGAGCAGGAGGTATGTTAATGAAATCTTTAAAAAAGAAATGTTCTAAATTAGGTATTCACATTAAGAAAATATTAGCTTTATTAACTAAAACAACAATTAATAAGCAGGTACAAATAGGCTACTTCTTATTATTAATAATTATCATGGGAATGGGTGGAATACTATATTATAATGCATATCAAACTGCTCTTAGTGTTAAAGTTATTGATGAGCAGGTTGCACCTGCATTCAATATAAGTGAGCTTATTTCCAATGATTTATCCAATCAAATCAAGAAGATTTATGCATCTGAAGCAGGGGTTGGGGCAGAACCAGTTACAAATAGTGTAGTTACAACTAATATTAGTAGAATGAAAGAGTATGTCGATAATCCAAGGGCTATAGAGATGTTAAATGAAATAAAAGAGCTAGATAAAGAATTAATAAAGCAGCTTAATGAATTAAAGAAGACTAAAAAAGGTACTCCCCAAAGACAATTGATTTTAGTAAGATTGAATAATCTTGAACAGAAAATCAAGACTGCAATAAATTCCCTAGGGTCTTATAGCTGGGATAATTTAGATAATGCTATTGATGTAGCAGTGAATCAGACTAATAATATAATAAAGGTTACAGTAGCAATGATAATAGTGGGCTTGTTAATAAGTCTTACTTTAGCTTTGATTATTAGAGCAGAAATTAATAAGATTACTTCAAATATAAAAGATAGAACATATCAAGCAGCAGATAAGAGTGAAGTTGTAACTAGCTCAGCACAAGCTATGAAGAAAATAGCAGATAATGTAGAGAAAAATATCAGACGTGCTCTTAGTATTATACAGAATGTAACAAATGGTAATAGTGAAGTTGTAACAGCAGTAGAAGAAGTAACTACTGCAATACAGGACGTATCTCATGGAGTTGAAGAATTATCTAATCAATCTGAAATAATTTCTCAAGCTGGACAAAATACCTACCAAGCAATTCAGCAAACAGATCAAAAGATAAAATTGGGAAGTGAAATTGCCAATCGTACTGTTAAAACTATGAGAGAGTTGCAGGAAAGTATAAGTAAAGTAGGTAATATATCAGATAGAATTATTCAGATTACAGATCAAACTAATCTGTTGGCTTTGAATGCAGCTATTGAAGCGGCCCGAGCAGGAGAATATGGTCGAGGATTTACAGTAGTAGCAGAAGAGATTAAAGATTTGGCTAATGAAAGTATGCAAGCTACTCAGGAAGTAAGAACTATTATTAGTGAAATAAAAGAGGTTGCACAAAAAGCAATAATAGTAATGACTAAGAGTGAAGAAGGAAATAAACATAAAGATAGTATAGTTGATGTATTAAGTGAAGTTAATTATTTATCTAGTGGAGTACTTCAGAAGATGGAAGATGTTATTGATGCTGCAGAAGTTCAAGTAGCTGCCACTGAGCAACTTGGAGCAGTAGTAGAACAGATATCTGCGTCTAGCGAAGAGGTTTTAGCTGAAACTAATCAAACATTAGATTCGACTAAGGATATGGAAGAGTTGATGGAAGAAGTAACTGGGAATAATCTAGAGTTGCATTCTAAAATTAAAGAGCAAGCAGACATCTCTAAGGAACAGTTAAATGCAATTAAGCAGGTAATAGAAGCTAATAAAAAATTGAAATAATAATATAAGACTCTCCTCCTAAACTTAGGGGGAGAATTTTTATTTTCAATAATAGCTAATTTTTAATAGTAAAATGGTAAGCTATTGATTAATGATGATTTGGAAGAGTTGTTAGCAGAGATAAAAGAAAAGCATGCCTATAATGATAAAGATGATCTATTTATTAGGGAGAGTATCAAAGTAGCAATGATGCTTAACCTTAGTCAAAACAAGTCAACTACTTATAAATTTTATTTAGGGATGAAGGTAAATTGATGTTAAATAATACATTGAATCTATAGATGTAAAATAATATTTGACAACACCATCAATGTATACTATAATATATTTAATAAATGTAATTAATAACATAAGTAATTGTATTGTTTTTTTAGATTTCTTACTTTATTTAATTAATTAAGTTTCTCTGAAAATGTAAGTTGCTTTACCTTACAAGAGGCTTATTAGGTTGAGAAGATAAGAGAATGTCAGAAATAAAATATAAGATTATAATTATATGTTAAATAATAGATAGGATATAATTGATGGATTAGTCGCTTTTATTCTAATAAAGCTAATTTTGAATGACAAATAGGGCAAAATAGAAATCAGATGAAAAAATAGCTGATTTGTTAATTCTCATTTAAAGTTAGTGTCTAAGAAGATTGCTGATTAACATATAATGGTATCTTTTATTTTTAATAATAAATAAACCGGTTTAAGTGAAAGGAATATGATAATTATGGTAACTTTAAGAGATGTAGCTAAGGAAGCAGGAGTCTCTGCTGCTACAGCTTCGTTAGCCCTTAATAATAGTGATAAAGTTAATATTGATACATTAAAGAAGGTTCAGAAGATAGCTAGGGAACTTAATTACATTCCAGATGCTAGGGCAAAAGCATTAACCAAAAAGTCAACTAAGATGATTGGTTTAGTTGTACCAGAGATAAATAATCCTTTTTTTGCTGATTTGGCACAAGCTATAAAGATGAAGTTAAATGAACTAGATTATAGTATTATTTTATGTGGAACACAAAATGATCCCAAAGAAGAGAAAAAATATATAGATATGTTTAGAAGTGGAATGGTTGATGGGGCTATCTTTACATGTTTAACAGAAGTAAATAATAGTCTTATAACTGAACTTGCATCTAACCATATACCTGTTGTTTATATTGATAGAATAGGTGATGATGATGGAATTATTCCTATAGTAAAATCTAATTTAAAGGATGGAGGATATCAAATAACTCGCCATTTGATAGAGTTGGGTCATAAAAAGATTGCTTATATTGGTAGAAAGGATGAAGAGAGATATGCTGGCTTTAAAGATGCGATGTTAGAGTTTGGCTGTGAGGTTAATAAAGATTATATTTTTGATAAATATCATGCATTTGAATCTGGAGTTAAAGCAGGTTTTATGTTAAATGATTTAGAAGATAAACCAACAGGGGTTATCTGTTTTAATGATGAGACAGCCATTGGATTAATGCAGACTTTAATAAAATTTGATTTTGATATTCCAAATGATTTCTCAGTATGTGGTATTGATAATATAGATGTAGCCAAATATTATAGTCCTTCTTTAACAACTATAGATATACCTAAAAAGATGATGGGGAAGAAAGCAGCAGAAATACTGTTAAAATTAATAGCTAGCAAAAAAGTCAAAAAAGAAGATTATTTCATCAATTATCAAGTGAAATTAATTGAACGAGATTCCAGTTCTAAATTGGAATAATCTCTTATTTAAACCGGTTTAATTAAACCGGTTTAAATAAGAGATTATAAGATCATAAGATTATAAGAGGTCATAAGACTATAAGGAAAATACATGACTCAATTTTAAGGAATAGATATAGCCAATTTAATCCTATAAGTTTATAAGTTTTTGGAATCTAAAAAACTTAATTAGGAGAGTGAGAGAATGAAAAGATATTCAATAATGATTCTAGTTAGCTTGTTAGCGTTAAGTATCATTGTAAGTGGGTGTGGCAGTAAAGGTGCTAGTAATACAGGTGCTAATGATAATGACAAAGGTAAACCTGCTGAGATTTCTATTGCATCTTGGAACCTGCAAGCTGATGCTTTAGATGAAGCTGCAGAAAAGTTTAATGCAAGTCAATCAGAGGTTAAAGTTAATGTGCGAAGAGTTTCTAATAGTTATGACTCGATTGTTCCAGCACTAACTGCTGGGATAGGAGCACCTGATATTGTTGCAGTTCAAATGAGAGATTTTGCGAACTTCATGGGTAAATTTCCTGATCAATTCGTTGACTTAAGTGATGAATTAATGCCTAGAAAAGATGAGTTTTCTGATGCTGGATGGGGTGCTTCAACTAAAGATGGTAAAATATATGCTATCCCAGTTGATATTGCTCCAACTGCAGTTTATTATCGTAAAGATTATTTTGAAGAAGCTGGAATTAATCCAGATAATTTAACAACTTGGGACAAATTCATGAGAGCCGGAAAGAAATTGCAAAGTAAGTTAGATGGAGTAAAAATGACTACGTTCTCTTTAACGAGTAATGAGACCTATGATTTCTGGCAGATGATAGCTAATCAATTAGGTGGACGTTTTTATGATGAGCAAGGTAAGATTGATTTTACCAATGAGGCTAACATTAAAGCAATGAAATTAGTCAAAGAGCTAAAAGAGAAAGATTTAGTTGTTGATTCACCATCATGGAATGATAGAGTTCGTGCAGTAGTTAATGGTGAGACTGCTACAATAGTTTATCCAATCTGGTGGGCTGGTACTGTTAAGACCCAAGCAGCTGACCAAGCTGGCAAGTGGGGTATTATGCCATTACCTGCATTTACTGAAGGTGGACCAAATCAAGCCAATCTTGGCGGATCGGTTTTTGCAGTAACCACACAATCTGAGCATCCAGAGGCTGCGTGGAAATTCTTAAAATATTTATTGTTAACAGAAGAAGGGCAGAAAATTCAGATGGACTATGGATTATTCCCAGCTTGGAAACCATTCTATAAATCAGAATCCTTTGCTACTGTAGATAAGTACTTTGGCTTCTCTTTAGCTAAAAGGTTTGGTGAATTAGCTACTGATATTCCGGCTATGAAATTTGGACAATATTTCTATGATGTATCTCGACCATTAGAGACTGCTTTTGGACAGATCTTAAATGGAAACAAAGATATTAAAGAGGCTTTCAAAGATGCAGAAAAAGCTGCTTCCAAAGCGAGTGGTTTGCCAGTAAGCAAATAATATTTTTTAATTCCCCCTCTTGAAAACTCAAGAGGGGAGATTTAAAAAATATTATAGAATCCAAACTAGGAGGAAAAGAATATGAAAGATTTTTTTCGTAAGAATATGAAGAATATAAGCCCTTATTTATTCATAGCACCATTTTTTATGTTATTTATAGTCTTTTTTCTATACCCAATCTTTTATTCATTGGTTCTTAGTTTTAGTAAATGGACATCAGGTGGTTTAGAGTTTGTAGGTATCCAAAATTATCTTTATTTATTGACTGATCCGGTGTTTTGGAAATCATTAGTGAATACAGGACAGATATTAGTTATTCAGGTTCCTATTATGCTCTTGTTAGCTTGTATTGTTGCTGTTTTAATTAATTCTAAACATACTAAGTATAAAGCATTATTTCGCTTAGGTTTTTTTGTTCCAGTTATTATAGATCTAGTTACCTATTCTCTTGTATTCTCTTTAATGTTCAATGAACGTTATGGGATAATCAATCAATTCCTTACTTCTATTGGAATTGAGGGGATACCATGGTTTAGTAATGGTATTTGGGCTAAGGTAATGATAGCTATAGCTATGACCTGGCGGTGGACTGGCTACAATAGTATCATTATATTATCGGGATTACAGTCGATACCAGGGACTATCTATGAAGCAGCTACTATTGATGGAGCCAATAAAATAGATACCTTCTTCAAGATTACCATACCGATGTTAAAGCCTGTATTACTCTTTTGTATGATCTTATCTACTATTGGGACACTTCAATTGTTTACAGAGCCTTATATGTTAACTAAAGGTGGTCCTAATAATGAAACTTTAACAGCTATATATTATATTTATGATCGGGCTTTTGGATCATTTAAGTTTGGTTTAGCTTCTGCTGGAGCCTATATTGTTACAACGATAATAGGTATCCTATCATATATACAATTAAAAGTATCTGACGGAGGGGAGATTTAAATGAATAATAAAAAAGAATTTACAAAAATATTAGTATATATCTTTCTTGGCTTAGGTTTAGTTATCTCGATCTATCCCTTTTATTGGATGTTGACAGCTTCTACCTTAAATGAAGCTCAGATATTTAAAACTCCTCCCAAGATGATACCAGCTGGCAATTTTCTAGATAATCTTTCAATGTTATTAGATCAGATGCCTATCTGGAATGGTCTCTTCAATAGCTTATTTGTTTCAACAGTTACTACAGCAAGTATAGTTTTATTATCTGCTTTAGCAGGCTATGCCTTTTCAAAATTTAATTTTAAAGGTAGCAAAATTTTATTTGCGGTTATCTTATTGACGATGATGATTCCATATCAGGTTACAATCGTTCCACTATTTATTATTATGATGAAGTTAGGATGGATTAATAGTTATAAAGCTCTGATAATTCCATACTTAGTTACTCCTTTTGGTGTATTTTTAATGAGACAGCAGATGTTTGCTTTCCCAGAGGAGTTGATTGAGTCAGCTCGTGTAGATGGCTGTAGTGAGTTGGGAATATTCTTTAGAATTGTATTACCGAATATGCTACCATCCTGTGCAGCTTTAGCAATCATAACCTTTTTACAGCAATGGGGTAATTTTATGTGGCCATTAATAGTTATGAATACGCAAGAGAAATTTACTATGCCTTTGATGCTGTCAATGCTAGTAGCACCAGGTCAGGTTACCAAGTATGGACCGATCATGGTAGGATCAGTTATTGGGATTATTCCAATAGCAATACTATTTATCTTCTTCCAGAAGCAGTTTGTATCAGGTATGTTTAATGGTTCGGTGAAGGGATAGAGTTCGATATTCTAACTCCAAAATTGCTAAAAGGAGTGAGAAGATGAATAAAGATAAAATTTTTAATTATTTTCTGAAAATTTTTAGAATTAATGACTTGACTATTATACGTAAATATATGGCTTCATTATTTTTCGTAATCTTATTGTTTTTTATTTCCTTTACAATTATCCTTAACTTATTGTTGGATATTAAAGCTGAAAATAACAAGGTTAAGGAGATAGGAAATGAATTAATCACTATCTCTAAAATGGAAAGCTTGATGATGCAGAAGAAGACAATAGTAATAAATTATATTAATGATTTCAATGAGCAAAATTCAAGTGGAGAGAATTATAACAATCGTCAAGCCAATTTATTAGAATTTAATAAGGTCAAGGCAGAGTATGACGGCTTGAAAGATAAACTTAATAGGGAAGTAAATAATGAAAAATTAAAAAGACTTTTTCATACTATTCAAGAGTATGATGATAATTTTAATGAGGTTTTCTTAAAAAAGATCGTCCCATTATTTAAAGAGAATTCTAAGTTAAATAGTTGGAGTGTAAATTCAAATCTATCAAAAGGATTTGAGAATGCCAATCAAAATATATTCTTATTAGAGACCGCTAAAGAAATTTTAATAGAGAACAGAGAGGACATTACTAAAAGTTCTAAAGAAAAGATAAAAATGACAATTATAACTTTAATATCTGCTATTATCATCTCTTCTGTACTGGGGTTTGTACTAATCTTAATAATAAGTATCCGAATTAAAAATAATTTGAAAAAAGTGATAAAAGTAAGTAATGAAATAGCTAAGGGCAATCTAGCTGTAGAAAAGATAAATTATAAGGGCAAAGATGAAATTGGATTACTGGCTAAGTCGATTAATATGATGATAGATAACTTAAAAGAGCTTATTTATAAGACATTAAATGCTTCTAATAATACTTTAGTAACTACTGAAGAAATATCTGCTGCTACTGAAGAGAATAGTGCTTCAATAGAGGATGTTGCAGATGTAGTTAAAGACTTTGTTCTAACTAGCAATGAGCTAGCAAAAGTATCAACTGATATAAGTGATCTTATAGATAAGAGTGTTGGGCTAGTTGAAACTGGATTCCAAGAGATTCAAGAAACAGAGGATAAGATGGATAAAATAATCAACTCTTCACAAAAATCCACAAGCAGGATGGTTGAGCTTAATGCTGAGACTGAAGAGGTGGTTAAGATAGTAGAGGTTATCTCTGCAATTGCTGAGCAGACCAATTTATTGGCTTTAAATGCATCTATCGAAGCAGCAAGAGCGAATTTTATTACGGAGGGTTCTAGCGGAACCTGTAGGGGTAAGCATGGCTCTGGTTTTGCCGTTGTAGCAGATGAGATTAGAGGGTTGGCCGCTAGGACTAAAAATTCAGTTGGTGATATTAGAAGTATTATAGATAGGGTCATTGCTAATACAGACAATGTAGTAGCTAGTATTCAAAAGAATAATTTAGAGGTTGAAGCAGGTGCTCAAAGTTTGGTTCAAGCTAAAGAGACCTTTAATAAAATAGATAGCAAAATTAAATTAATTGCTAACCAGATAAGAGAAGTTGCTAATTTAGGCAAAGAAATTTACTCTAAAAGTGCAGGAGTATCTGTAATGACAGAAGAGCAATCGGCAACTATACAGCAGATATCTACTTCTATGGATGAATTGTCAGTGATGGCAAGTAACTTAAATAATATAGTAGAGAGGTTTAATTTAAATTAAGTATAGTCTTTAGTAGTTAAAAACTGAGCTGGAGGTAAGTATATGAGAAGAATAATTCCATTAAATAGAGACTGGAGATATATCAGTGATTATAAGCAAGAGTATCTAAGGACTGAATATAATGATGAGATATGTGAGATTGTAAATATCCCACATGCTAATAAAACACTTCCTTTTAATTATACAAAGGAAAAGGATTATCAATTTGTCTCCTTTTATCAAAAAGATATCTTTATTCCCAAAGAGTATAGAGATCAGAATATCTTCATCAAATTTGAAGGTGTTATGACTTATGCTAAGGTCTTCTTAAATGGAGAATATCTAGGAGAGCATAAGGGAGGATATACAGGCTTTGAAATATTATTGAATTCAGCTATAAAATTTGAGGCTAATAATACTTTGTCAGTTGTAGTTGATTCTACAGAGAGGGCAGATATTCCCCCATTTGGAGACAAGATCGATTATTTGACCTATGGTGGAATTTATAGAGAGGTTGAGCTGAAGGTAGTTGATAAGGTATATATCGAGAATATCTTTGCTAAGCCTACTGATGTATTAAAGGATAAGAAGAGGGTTGATGTAGATATAGCTATAGCCAACAGTGAAGCAGCTACAACAGTAATTCCTATAGCTCTAACCCTCAAAGATGGTGACAGGGTTATTGAAGAGAAGAGTATAGATTATAGCTTAAGTGGTAAGAAAGAAGAAGTTATTTCACTAGAATTAGAAGATTTAGAGGATATAGAACTCTGGGATATAGATAATCCTAAGCTATATCAGTTAGAAGTTGAGTTAAAGAGTCTAGATAAAGACCAGAGAAGAATAGGTTTTAGAACAGCAGAATTTAAGGCAGAAGGATTTTATTTAAATGGTAACAAAGTAAAGATCAAAGGAATGAACAGGCATCAATCCTATCCTTATGTGGGCTATGCAATGCCTGAAAGGGTCCAGAAGAAGGATGCCGATATTTTAAAGGATTTTTTAAGATTGAATTTAGTCAGAACCTCTCATTATCCCCAATCAAAACATTTTCTAGATAGATGTGATGAGATTGGACTGTTAGTTTTTGAAGAGCTACCAGGTTGGCAGCATATTGGTGATGATGAGTGGAAAGAGGTAGCTAAAGAGAACATAAGAGAGATGATAAAGAGAGATTTTAATAGACCATCAATTATTTTATGGGGAGTAAGAATTAATGAATCAGTTGATGACCATGATTTTTATATAGATACAAATAAGATTGCTAAAGAGTTAGACCCTACTAGACAGACTGGAGGGGTGAGGTGTATTACTGATAGTGAATTACTAGAGGATGTATATACCTTCAATGATTTTATTCTAGGCAATGGAGAGACTATTTTAAGGGAGCAAGAAGAGGTAACTGGTTTATCTAAGAAGGTACCTTATTTAGTTACAGAGTACTCTGGACATATGTATCCAACTAGAAGATATGATACAGAGGAGAGGCAGACAGAGCATACTTTAAGGCATTATAAGATCTTAAATCAAGGTAATTTAGATGATTATATCTCTGGTGTGATTGGTTGGTGTGCCTTTGACTATAATACCCACAGAGATTTTGGTTCAGAAGATAGAATCTGTTATCATGGTGTAATGGATATGTTTAGAATACCTAAGTTTGCTTCCTATGTCTATCATTCTCAAGTCTCACCAGAAGTAGAAGCAGTATTGGAGCCGATTACAGTTTGGACTAGAGGAGAGAGAAGTGAAGCAATTATTAATCCATTGGTGATTGCTACCAATTGTGATAAGGTTGATTTTTATTATGGTGATGAACTCTATGGAACCTATTATCCAGATGATCAGAAATTTAAAGCTTTAGAGTATCCACCAATTATTATTGAGGATTTTGGTAGTCAATGGGGTAAAACCTGGCAAGATGCCAAATTCATTGGCTATTATAATGATGTTGAAGTCATTAATAGGAAATTATCTTGTGAATCCTATTTGACAGATATAGAAGTAGTTGCAGATGATTATCAGTTAAATAGTGGTGATTGGGATGCAACAAGAGTTGTGATTAAAGCTGTCGATAATCAGAATAATCAATTGAAGTTCTATAATGGTATAGTAGAGTTGGAAATAACAGGTGTTGGTGAGATCATTGGACCGAAGTTGACCACTCTTCATGGTGGAAGTCTAGCTACTTGGATTAAGACTTCTGGAGCAGCTGGAAAGATAGAACTTAAAGTAAAGGTAGAAGACCATATTAAGCAGATTGAGATTGATGTAGTTTAAAGATGAATTAACGAGATAATCAACTTTATAAGGCTATAAGTTTATATAAAGTTTATAATAATATAACTAAACTATTAATAGAAAGGGGGTGTAGTACTTATCGGTTAGAACTATTCTTTTATAAGTTTATAACTTTCTTTAATAAATTAAGTAAGGTGCTAAAGTAAACGTTAGACTTAAGAAATCTTTTATTAGAATCAATTCCCCATGATTCAATAAATTAATCAATATTATTTTAATATTGATATTTTTACAGGATTAAACTTTTGATTTATTAGCTTATTAGTGCTCAATTGAGAATTAATAAGCTAATAATATCAGTTTCGATTATATTAAGAGTCGATGATTAATTTTAAGGAGGAGATAAGTAATGTTGGCAAAGAAAAAAATAGGAAGTTCTCTTTTTAATCTTATGTTACTAAGCTTGGTTCTGCTACTATTAAGTGGAGGAGCTTATGCAGATGAATCTGTTGAGCAGAGACTGACTCAAGTAGAGAAAAAACTATCTATCCTAGAAGATGGATTTGAATATAGTGGTTATGCTCGAGCAGGGTATACAATGTCTATCAATGGTGGTGCAGCAAATAGTAATTTTGATTCTGGTTTTGGGTTAGGGCATTTTAGATTGGGAAATGAAGTAGATACTTATGTAGAGCAGACATTCTCTAAAAAGTGGACTAAAGAAAATGGTTCTTGGATGAGAGCACAATTCTTACTTACTAATCAAAATCATGGAGACTCAACTTGGGAGACTGATGGTGCTACTGGATTACTTAGTAATGCTTATGTAGAAGCTGGTAATCTTAGCTATCTTCCTGAAGGATCTAGCATTTGGGTAGGGCAGAGATTTTATGGTCGTGATGACATCCATATTATAGATTTCAAATGGCGGGCAATGGATGGATATGGAGCAGGAATTGAAAATCTTAAAACTGATTTAGGAACCTTTGATATTGCCTTTATTGGTCGTGGACATGATTCAGATGTTAGATATGATTTAGGAGAAATTTCACAGCAGAATATAGATATCAGATTAAAAGGTGTTAAGGTATTAAATGGTACTATGGATTTTGCAGTTACTCCATCTTGGGCTAAGGATAATGACTATGATGAGTATGGTTTAGGCTTAGCAGCAGTATATAATAAAGGTGACTTCTATAATTTATTACCAGGATTTAGTAAGTTTGCAATTCAGTATGGAAATAGATTAGGGGCTAGTTTAGGTGGTCCTGATGGAACATGGTTAGATACTGATGATCCGCAAAGTATTAGATTATTAACTTATGGTGTCGGTAATATAAGTGATAAGACACAGATTATGCCTGAATTTATCTATCAAATGGATGATAGAGATGATAATGATATCAATACTATCTCAGTAGGTGCTAGATTGGAGCATTTCTATAATGATACTTTTGCAATGCAATATGAATATGGTTTTGAATATCAAGACCAAGATGCTTGGGATGATGCCCAAACAATTAATAAGTTTACAGTAGCTCCAACGATTACTTGGGAGAGTGATTTCTGGTCACGTCCACAATTACGTGCATTTGTTACTTATGCTAGTGCTAGTGATGATGTTGATTTGGATGGTGGAAGTGCTGAGTATAAAGCAGGCGAGAGTGGTATGACATATGGTTTTCAAACAGAGCTATGGTGGTAATAAGCTAGAAGTTATTTAATAAGAGAGGAAATTAGATGATATTAGGGGAAGCTTAAAATAATAAGGTTAGATATCTTATGTTATTATAGGCTTTCTTTTATAGGTATGTGAATTCAAAATGAAACTTAATGGGGATATTGCGACACTTCTAGGAATCAGGAGTCAGCAACCAGTTATCAGTAAAACAGACTGATTCCAGATTCCCGATTCCTGACACGAAAGTGTCGCACTATCCCTCTATAGCGTCATGGGTAAATTTTATTCTAGATTCACCAACCTATAACATTAAATTAACTGAAACTAGTAGTGATATGTTATATAAGTATATAATTAAAGCCTTTAATGCAAAGAAGACTAAATCTTTTATCAGCCTTATAAGACTATAATATTATAATTTTGCTAAAATAATATTATTGTGGAGGTAAGAGGATGAAAAAATTATTAGTATTATTGTTAGTAGCGGGATTACTTGTAATATCAGTTGCTTGTTCTTCAGACAAAGATGATGTTAGTGCTGCAGAAAATAGCAGCTATAATATTAACGCTCAAGTTATAGCAGAAACTAATGATATAGATCTAAGTAAAATAAAAGTGAAGATATCAGGAAATGAGATAGAAGATAGTACTTCTGAATTAGATGAAGAAGATATGTGGTCGGCAACTGGATTAAAAGGAGAAGTAACAGTAACTCCAGTAGATGATAGTAATCAATATACCTTTATTCCCTCAAAGGTAGTGCTAACTTCAAATTCAGAGGAGATAAGTTTTACAGTGACAGAAAAGATTCAAATTGAACCGATTAGTGGTTTAAGTGATGATTTTATTAGAGGGATGGATGTTTCTGCACTAAAAGCAATTGAAGAGAGTGGCGGAAAGTATTATGAAAATGGAGAAGAAAAAGATTTACTAGAAATATTAAAAGGTCGTGGTGTTAACTATATTAGGTTAAGATTATGGAATGATCCATCTGGAAAAGGTGGAGGAGAGACTGATCTGGAAACAGTAAAAGAATTAGCCAAGCGAGCCAAGGATTTAGAGATGAAAGTATTCTTGGATTTCCATTATAGTGACTTTTGGGCAGATCCAGGAAAGCAGCATAAACCATTTGCTTGGGAAGAGCTAAGCTTTGAAGAGTTAAAACAAGCAGTTTATGAGTTTACCTATACTTCTCTTAAAGAATTAGATAATGCAGGTGCTCTGCCTGATATGGTGCAGATTGGAAATGAAGTGAATAACGGTATGCTCTGGCCTGATGGAATGTTATGGCCATATTTAGATGAGTTTCCTGATTATACTGAAGACGTTGTTGGTGGTTGGAGTGGATTTGGTGCATTATTACAAGAGGGTCTAGATGCTATTGATCAGATAGAAGCAGAGACAGGGGAAGAAATAAAATCAGTCATTCATAAAGCAGATGCTGGAGAAGGAGTTGACTGGTTCATTAAAGACCTTGAAGAGAAAGGCGGCGTTACAGGGTTTGATGTAGTAGGAATTTCTTATTATCCTTATTGGGAGAAGCATGGAGGGCTTCGTGATAATTATACGGGGTGGACTAATCTTTTACAGGAGATGACAGCCTTAGCGAATAGAGGTTATGAAGTTGCAGTTGTAGAGACATCTTATGGCTTTACATTAGAAGGAGCCGATGATGAGCCAAATCATCTGGATCAAGAGAGACTTGATACAATTGCTGCACTTGATGATGGTCGATATCTACCAACTCCAAGTATTCAAGGTCAAGCTGATCTGGTTAGAGAAGTAATGGAAGTAGTTAATGAAGTCCCTGATAATAAAGGTCTTGGAATCTTTTATTGGGGAGGAGAATTAATTCCTTCTGAGGGTGCCACTTGGAAAGCTGGTGAAGAGTATGGTAATGGATATGAAAATCAAGCACTGTTTGATTTTAAAGGTAATGCATTACCTTCTTTAGATGTCTTTAATAAGGTAATAGATAATTAAAGTTAATTCTTTAAAATTGTCCTTAGATTTCATGGGGGCAATTTTTATTTTCAATAATAGCTAATTTTTAATAGCAGATAGGGCAAAATAGGAGTAAAGTAAAAGAAAAGGTGATTTTATGGTAGAAAAGTTTACAGAATTTCAAGGAAAAAGAATGGAAATCTTTAGAGAAGTTGTCAAGCGCGAATGGAATGGGAAGCTATTGACCAATGATGATTTGGAAGAGCTGGTAGCAGAGATAAAGAAGAAGTATGGTTATAATGATGAAGATGATCTCTTTATCAGGGATCATATCAGAGTAGCAATGGGGCTTAACCCTAGTCAAAGTAAGTCCTTTACTTATGAATTAGAGGATATCAAGAACTTAGACTATATAGAAAAGCCGATTGTAACTAAGATAGAAGGAAGATGTGAATCCTGTGGCAAAGAGCTTGAAGAGAGGGACTGCTATAATAGTTGTAAGTATGAAGCCCACATGTATAAGAGAAGTAAAGGACCGATAATAGTTAATGAAAAGTGTTTAAATTGTGGTAGCTGTGTGAGCAGCTGTTCCTTTGGGGCTATCGCTGATAAGATAGAGTTTCTTCCTATTACCAATCTATTGAAGGATGAAGAGAGCACTGTTTATGCAGCAGTTGCTCCCTCGATTGTAGGGCAATTTGGTGATGATATTAGTATGGGGCAAATTAGGACAGCTCTAAAGTATATGGGATTTCAAGATATGATTGAAGTAGCCTTATTTGCAGATATGTTAACTATTAAGGAGGCCTTTGAATTTGATCATTTAGTAAAGACTGAGGATGACTTCTTTTTAACAAGTTGTTGTTGCCCAGTCTGGATTAGACTAGTAGAGAACAACTATCCAGAGGTCTTTAAACATATGTCACCATCGGTATCACCTATGATCTTATCAGGTAGAATGTTGAAGAAACTCTATCCTAACTCTAAAATAGTCTTTATAGGACCTTGTATTGCTAAAAAGTCTGAAGCAAAAGAGCCAGAGCTGGCTGGAGCAATTGATTTTGTCTTAACTTATAGTGAATTAGATGAGATTTTTAAAGCTTTAGATATTAATTTAGCAGAATTACCTTCTGATGATAAGGATCAAGCATCCTTTGCAGGCAGGGTTTATGCTAGAACTGGTGGGGTTAGCTTCTCTGTTAAGACTGTGGTAAATCGGATTGCTCCTAGAAGATTGGTTAAGCTTAGAGCAAAGAAGGTCGATGGTGTCAAAGAATGTAAGCAGATATTAGAAGATTTATTAGCAGCTAAGGAGAAAGAAGCCAACTTTGTAGAAGGTATGGGCTGTGATGGTGGTTGTGTTGGTGGACCTAGGACCAATATCGATATAGATAAAGCCACCAAAATTGTAAATGAATATGGAGAGGATTCATTGATTATGACTCCCTTTGATAATATGAATATAATCAAGATACTTCAAGAGCTCGGCTCAGATAGAATAGAGGATTTGATGGAAGGGGGAAATGAGGTAGGTAGATTGTTGATCAGGGAAAAACAGTGATTGATACATAAGGTGGATGTTACGATAGCAATTATTGATGATAAAAAATTTTGATTTATCATTAAAGCATCGTAACATCTCTATAAACTAATATTATCTATTAACCAGTTCATTTAATCTTTCAGCTAATTCTGTTAAATCTTGTGAAGAGTGATTTATTTCATCTGACATACTGCTAATTTCAAAGGTAGCATTTAAGACCTCATCGCTATCTTTGGCTAAAAGTTGAGTAGCAGAGCTTGTTTGTTCAATATTTACTGAGGTATTTTCAATAGAGTTTTTGATAATTTCAAATACTTCTCCTGTTTCTAAAATTAGTTTTTTCCCATCTTTAGCTTTATCCTCTACCTCTTTGGCAGCAACTAAGCTATTTTGTGATTGTTTCTGTGTCTCCTTAATCAAATCAGCTATATCCTTAGTAGCTTTAGAGGTCTCTTCAGCTAATGCTCGGATTTCTTCTGCAACTACAGCAAAGCCATGACCATGTTCTCCAGCTCGTGCTGCTTCAATAGCAGCATTTAGTGCCAATAAATTAGTCTGTTCTGCAATGTTGTTAATTAATTCTATAATCTGACCAATTTCTTTAGAGTTTTGGTCTAGGTTATTGATGATAGCTACTGTATTAGCGATAGAATTGCTGATATCTTCGATACTTTGTATAGTTTTTTTGATATTGCTACTACCAGTCTTACTTTGATTATTGGCCTCTTGGGCAAAGTTAGCTACTTCTCTAGTACTGCTAGAAATTTCTTGAATATTACTTGACATCTTTTCAATCAAGGAAGATGTAGTTTCAATTGAAGCATTACCTTCTTCAGCAGCAGCAGATAGCTCTTGGCTAGTGGCTGTTGTCTGTTCTATCACATCTTTAATATTGGTCATAATTGTACTTAAATTATTGGCTAATTGATTAGCTTCTACTTCTTTCTCTTCTGCTAAGTTAATTAATTCAGTGGCTTTTTTAATCAATGCGATATCTAGAATACCTGCAAAGAAGAAGATGGTCCCTAATAATATCCAAGTTGCAGGGTCGATGATTAGTGAAAATCTATCTCTAAATATAAAAAATTCAGTACTATATAATACGATTGTAGGTATTACATAAAAGTATATAGCTTTTTTATCGAAGTATATTGAAATTGCAAAAAGATATAAAAAACAAGTATATAAGGCAGCTGGAACATTTTGTCCAAAATTAATAACAAAGATATTATTTCCTATTAACAGAATTAAACCATATAGATATTTACATAAATGTTCGTACTTACTTCCATGTAATAATCTTAGGCTAAAACTTGCTAGTGCCATAGTAAAGACAACTGTATCCCTAAAGAGATTAGTACCTTTTAGGATGATTAATAATGGAATAAACCCTAATAACAAAATAGGTATAAGGATATTAACAATTTTATTTACCTTAGATTGGTGCTTAGATAGAATTGAATTATTCATATTTATCGCCTCCTTAAAATTATAAAAATTCTTACTATGATAAAATTCGACATAATAATACAAAAGACCTCTTTTGAATATGTTTTATTTGAATAATATTATATAATTATCAATTCTATTGTTAGATAATTAACTTTACTGGTATAATTGAATATAGATTAATAGATAAAAAGGGGTGAAAGAATGATAATTGATAGGCTTAAGAATGCAAAACTTTATTATAATTTGAATGATAGAATGGCTACAGCCTTTAAGTTTTTAATAGAAAAGGATTTAGCTAAGTTAGAAGTAGGGAAGTATGAAATAACTGAAGGTGATATTTACGCTTCAGTTGAAGAGTATCAGACCAAACCTAAAGAGGAAGGTCGTTGGGAAGGACACCGCAAGTATTTAGATATTCAGTATATAATTGAAGGCCAAGAGTTAATGGGCTGTAGTGATTTAGAAAGAATGAAGGTTCTTGAAGATTATAATCAGGAGAAGGATATCTTATTTTTAGAAGGGAAAGGTAACTTCTTTACCATTAAAGCAGGAAGCTTTGCCGTTTTTATGCCCCAAGATATACATATGCCTGGTCGATGGAATCAGTATGTTCTACAGATTCCTGATAACCGATTCCCGATTCCTAAGGTGTCGTAATATCTCTCTATTGTTTCATTCTAGAGTTGTTTGTCTATAAACCTGTGGCTAGTATTATTGGTTTTAATAGGTAAAATTCATTATTATTACAAGCTCATCTTATAAATCTCTACAATATCAGCTTTATCCAATATTTTATAACTGCCTCTAGTACCTTTAGCTGTAGCCTTTTGAGCCATTAGCTCTAGGTTCTCATCACCTATATCATAATCTGCCAAAGAAGAAGGTGCTCCCATCTCATTAAACCACTCTCTAGTCTTTTTAATTCCCTCTAAAGCAATCTCTTTGTCAGATTTATCTGTTGGGTCTACATCCCAGACTCTTGTAGCATATTGTACAAATTTATCTGTACCTTCATCTAAGACATACTTCATCCAGTTTGGGAAGATGATTGCTAGTCCACCACCATGAGGAATATCATAGACAGCACTAATAGCATGTTCAATACCATGGCTTGCCCAATCCTGCTCTTTACCCATAGAGATTAGACCATTTAGTGCCATCGTTCCTGCTAGCATAATATTTGCTCTAGCATCATAATCTTCAGGGTTGGCAAGGACCTTGACACTCTCTTCTTTTAGAGTTTTTAAGATACTCTCTGCCCATCTATCTTGGATAGGTGTAGACTCAGTATGGCTAAAATATTGCTCATAAACATGTGATGCTATATCTATAATTCCATAAACAGTATGTTCCTTTGGTACTGTAAATGTATTGACAGGATCTAAGATTGAAAATTTAGGATAAAGTAGTGAACTTCCAGCACCCATCTTTTCTTCAGTCTGTAAATTAGAGACAACGAAGTTTGGGTTCATTTCAGAGCCTGTAGCAGCTAAAGTTAGAATTGTACCTACAGGAAGGGCTTTCTTAATTCTGATGCCTTTAGTAAATAAATCCCAAGGGTCACCATCATAAAAGACTGCTCCAGCAATTGCTTTACTAGCATCAATAGTACTACCTCCACCAACTGCTAAAACTAGGTCTATATCATTTTCTCTACAGATTTTAACACCTTCTCTGACACTAGTTACTCTAGGGTTGGGTTTAATTCCTGAAAGCTCATAGATCTCTAAATCCTTCCCTTGTAGTGAAGCAATAACCTGATCATATAAACCAATTCTTTTAACACTACCTCCGCCTGTAACTACTAATACTTTATCACCATATTCCTTAACCTTCTTACCTACTTTTTCAACTTGACCTTTACCAAAAATTAATTCAGTTGGGTTATGGAATTTAAAGTTATTCATTATGTAAAATCCTCCTTTTGAATTGTATATTTTAGTTTGAGTTTAAGTAAGGCTTTGTATTATAATTTACGCACTCTTATATTTAACCTTAGTTATTCACTCTCAATTTCAAAATATCTAGTATCTACGACACTTCTTGAACGTACTTCATTACAGTTATGGCAGAAGAAGCTGACACTACCACAAGCTTGTAATAGCTCTAACTCATCTCCACATTTGTCACAGAAGTTCTTAACATTCTTAACCTCATAATCAGTAAAATCATCACAGTATTTACAGAAATACTTCTTTTCACCAGCCTCAAAGACTGTTCTCATAATCTTATTACATTTTTGGCAGATAGCCTTCTTCATGCTTATCACCTCATCTTATTTAACTACTTTTAATTATATCAAATCTGTGGCTTTTATCAAATTAAGTAAAAAAGAGGTATGTTCTTTTTTATTAAACCTTAATATCTATATTTTGTCCAAGGTGTGGCTCTGATAATCTTCTTAAATTTTTTTAGTTGAATATAGTGGGGTTATTAAATTTATTATTGGTCTATGGGATCTTTTTTTAAGGGAATTTGATACTTTAAAATCAACTTGATTATGTGATCTGGAAGCAGAAAGGTTTTTATATTTATTTTTTATTTTGTTCATATATTTACCTCCTATATAGAAACCGATAAAGATTTGATATTAGGAATTTTTAAAAAACAAGAGCAAACAAGAACT
>NZ_JBSQYM010000047.1:0-18491 GCF_055140805.1 Orenia sp. | reverse complement strand
AGATGTGTATAAGAGACAGAGATACTTAAAAATACTAATATTATTGGGGAGTTGTGAATAAAACGATAAAGCAAACATAAAATTGAAAACACTGCACCACAAAATCCAAACATTGAAATCAATTTATTCTTTTCTAACTCTAAAAATGAAATAAAATTTACTATAGCAAAAGTAATTAAAAATATAAAGCTAGCTGCTTCTACCAAGTTTGATAAAGAACCTAAAAGTGCAAGTAAAGCCCCTAATGAACTTATTAACAAAACTGATCTATCAGGAATTCCATTACTATTTTCCTGACTTAAAAAGCCTGGTAGTTCTCCATCATCAGCTACTTTGATTGTTAAGCGAGATGTTGCAAAGATTGTTGAATTGATTGCAGAACCTGTAGAAAACAGAGCACCTATTGAAGCTATTATTAAACCAGTAACACCAAGAATTTTCTTACCAGCAATTGCTAAAACTACTTCTTTATGCTCTATAATAGTCCCTTTATCCAACAAAATAAGTGTACCTAAGGTAACCAGAATATAAATAGCAATAACTGTTATCACCGCTATTATCTCTGCCTTTTTAATGGTTTTTTTAGGATTATGTATTTCTTGATAGTCATAAGTTATAAGTTGAAATCCTTCATAAGCCATAAATATTGTGGCAGCTCCTATAACAGATGTTACAAAGGCCTCACTAGTCTCCATATTATTAGAAATTAATATTTCTGGTCTGAAATGCCACAAACCAACTGCAGAAATACCTAGTAAAATAGCTAACTTTCCCCAAACAGTTATGATTTCTATCCACGAAGCTTCACCAACACCTTTAAGGTTAATACACATAAAGATCATGATAATAATAGCAGATGTAATTCTAGCAAATAAAGGACCAAAAGAAACTAATTCTTCTAAATAATGTCCAAAAGTAAAAGCATAAACTGAAAGGGTTAAAATATAACCAATAATTAATAACCATGATAAGCCTCCTGCCAGTCCCTTATGATTTATATCTTTAATATAAGTAAAAGCGCCTCCACCTTCTTCAAATTTGTTGGTCAGATTAGAATAACTTACAGCAGTAGCCAAAGCTATTAACCCTGATAAGAGAAAACTAAACCATGCCATATTTCCAGCAACTGTAATAATAACTCCTAAAGCGGAAAAGATTCCTCCTCCGACCATACCACCAACTGCCATACTCCAAGTTGCATTTAGACCCATCTTATTTTTTTGACTCACCTAGTTCCACCTCCAAGCTATCTGCAAAAAATTTTAATTTCACTTCTAAACTCCACTGATCTTTTTCTATCTTAGAGTACTTATTATATTAAAATCATTATAGGATAGATTAGATAAAATGTCAAAAAACCCCTTATCCATCAACTCTCTCTTGACATTAGATTCCACTAAAAAAGATGCAGATTAAAAATCTGCACCTTTATTATATACCTGTATGCCCATAGCCACCTTCACCACGTTGGCTCTCAGATAGCTCTTCTACCTCTTCCCACTCTACATTTTCATACTTCTCTATGATTAATTGGGCTATTCTATCACCTTGATGGACCTTAAAGTCTTCCTTTCCATGATTAATCAAGACTATCCCAAGCTCTCCTCGATATCCTGGATCAATGGTCCCCTCAGCATTTAAAACAGTGATCCCATGTTTAAGAGCTAGTCCACTTCTAGGTGCTACCTTGCCCATATAGCTACTAGGTAGACTGATGGCAATTCCAGTTTTGAAGATTTTATACTCCCCTGCTTTGATAGTTCCTGCTTCAACAGAATGCAAATCCATCCCTGCATCCTCAACAGCACCATGCTGATATTTAGGTATAATTGCTTCATCATTTACTCGCTTAATCTGAATCTTCATTGTCTACTCCTCCCAATTATTTATTAGTTGGTGGTTAGGTGGTTAAGTAGATAGCTTTTATAGTTCTAACTACCTAATTGTTAACCACCTTACTCCTACCACTCTTCACTAAATTGTATCTTCTTAAGTATACCTTGTCAATTTAATTCCTTGCTCCCTAATACTCTAATTATTAGTTGATTTCCTACTATCTCTGCTTTAATAATAATCGGATTAGCAAAATTATTCTTAAATTTAAAATCTAAATACTCCCAAGCCACAGTAGCATCCTTGCCATCAGGAACATAGCTGATATCTCTAGAATGAGTATGGCGTTCTATAACCTGAAGTTGATCAGCCTTTAGAGCATTGAATAAGGTACTAGAGACCTGACAGATTCCACCACCTATCCCCAAGCTCAATTCACCATTAATAATTTCAGGGGCTTCTTTAAATCCTCTCTTCTTATTCCTAGGTCCTACCACTTCATTAAAAGAGAATATATCTCCTGCCAAGACCACTTGATTATTGATAAGTTCAGTAGCTATTCTAATATTCTCTCTTCTCTGATTTCTCCCAGTAATAGTAGTCTTATAAGTACCGATAACTTTAGTTATCTTCTCTAAATCTTGGCGATAGAGGTAAGGATTAATCTTATATTTAACTAACTTTAACTTTGTATTCTCTTCAGCATTGAAGATATTCTCTAAATTGGCTGTAATATCTATAATCTCACCATTAACCTCTGATAAAACCTTCCCACTCTTAGGATCAATAGTAGCATCCACAGGATAAACTATATGATCTTTAGAATAATAATAAATCAAAGATTCAACCTCTTTTTTCAGATATCCGCCTAACTCTTGATCTTCCCAAATAACTCCCTTTTCTACACCCCAGATAATTCTAACAAACCTATCTACTTCGGCAACCAGTCCTAAGATTAGGACAACAATTAAGATTATTATACTTAAAATTATTATCCCCTTCTGCAGATTATATACTGTTCCCTCCTTTTTTTTCATAATTATACAATCACCTTACTCCAACAACTCAGAAACAGTTACTAAATTATATCCTTCATCCTGTAATCTTTCAATAATCTGGGGTAGAGCTTCTGCTGTTGGTTTGGTGGGATGCATTAGAACAATCCCTCCATTTCCCGCTTTACTAACCACCCGATTGATAATAACCTCAGGTGCTGGTCTCTGCCAATCAATTGTATCAGCGCTCCACATAATCGTTTTATAGCCAATCTCTGCTGCTACTTGAGCAACTCTATCATCAACCTCACCATAAGGTGGTGCAAATAAGTTAGTCTGATAACCAGTAGTCTTATCGATAAGCTGTTCATTATCTTTAATTAATTTAATCAAGCGCTCTTTATCTAGCTGTTTAGGATGGAGATGTCTAAAACCATGATTCCCCAGTTCATGGCCTCTCTTCTGAATCTCCTTTATCTTCTCAGGGAACTTCTCTACCCATCTACCTACAAAAAAGAAGGTAGCTTTAACATCATATTTATCCAAAGTATCTAACATTGATGGTAGATACTCTTCTCCCCAGGCTACATTAATTGTTAAAGCCATTGCTTTTTTATCTTTAGGCCCATTATAAATAGCTTTATTTTGTGGGTTAAATACAGCCTGTTCCTTCAAATTGTTGGATTTGTCAAAATGAATAAATCCAAAGCTTAATAGAATTATCAGCCCAACAAACCCTAAGATTACATCTCTATTTAAAGGCAAATAAAATATTCTAACCTTTCTTCGAGACATTGCTATTCAGCTCCTCTCTGCTTTTGAATTCCTGTATGAGTCTCAATATAATAATTATCCTTATAAATCAATTCAGAGACTGGTACAACTTCATAACCTCTTCGCTTCAGCTCTGGAAGCAGTCTAATCAAAGCCTCTGGAGTATTTTTAGCATTATTATGCATTAACACTATATCACCAGGACTTAAATTATCAAGAACACGTTTAACTATAAAATCAGCACTAACATCCTTCCAATCTAAAGAATCTATACTCCACTGAATCGGATAATAGCCCAATTTCTCACAACTCTTAATTACCTGATTACTATACTCGCCAAAAGGTGGACGGAACACTCTCGGTTGTTTGCCTGTTAAATTCTTAATCAACTCCCCAGTTCTATTAAGCTCCTCTTCAATCTGACTAGCACTCAAAGAGGCCATATGAGGATGGGTGTAACTGTGATTACCAACCTCATGACCATTAGCAGCTATCTCCTTGACCAAATGAGGATACTCCTCTAGCCAATTCCCACCAAAAAAGAAAGTAATCTTAACATTATTCTCCCTAAATATCTCTAATAAACGGGGAGTATTCTTGGCACCCCACATTCCATCTAGGGTAATTGCTACCTTCTTATCTTTAGTACCTACCTTATAAATTGGAACCAATTTATTAGCACTGACTCTAATTGCAGGATTATTAAAAGTATCACTGACAAATAGACCTAATAAAAAGAAGGTCACACTTAACACAACACAAAAGACTAACAAATCCTTTTTAGTCAACTTTATATCCACTTATTAACCTCCTCCTTCTCTGCTATGTACTTATGCAGAGCAATAACTCTTTATAACTTTGCTATTACTAAGATGTTAAAATATAGAGATATTAAGACACTTTGTGTCGAGTGTGAGCTATGAGTGTGAGTATGTGTAAAACTTCTTTTTATTGGGGTTTACTCACACTCACACACCCACTCACGCTAATTTTAAAAGTGTCGCAATATATCCATTAAATATAATTGCTAGATTAGAGTTGAATTTAAGAACACCTAATTGTAGACTACTATAAATATATGTAATAACTAAAAACTATTATGAAAAGATTATTAATGGAATATTTTTCTCTGAATATTATCACCTTACTTTAATATACTTTTATAAGCAATCCCTAGATAAAGGAGGTTGTATATGAAAAAAATGAAAGTATTCTTCATCACTCCTCTAAAGATTACTTTAGTTATTTTAGCTATCTTCATACTAAGTTTTTCTATCACTTTTAGACTCAAGAGTACTACAGTAATGTCAAAAATTGATAAGACTATCGTAATTGATGCTGGACATGGAGGAATTGATGCTGGAACAAACCATAATAATATTCTAGAGAAAGATATCAATCTATCTATCGCCAAAAAATTAAAGGACTTTTTCGATGGTCGTGGCAATATCAGTGTAGTAATGACTAGAAATAATGATGAGCTCTATCAAAAGGATAGAAATAAAGATATTGTTCATAGAGTTGAAGTAGTTAAAGAGAATAAAGCAGATTTACTGGTGAGTATTCACGTTAATAGCTTCCCTGGTTCTAAGTCCTTTGGGGGACAGACTTTTTACAAAGCCGATTCAGAAGGGAGTAAAAAATTAGCAGATTTTATTCAAAAGAAGTTAATAGAAATTCAACCAGAAAATTATCGCAAGATTAAAGAAGGACCTTATTATATACTACGCAAAAGCCCTGTTCCTGCTGTAATTGTTGAAGTAGGCTTTATCAGCAATAGTAAGGATAGACAAAGAATCTCTAATCCTAAAGAGCAAGATAAGATTGCTCAAGCTATCGGTGAAGGAATTATAGACTACTTTAATAATAATCTAAGTTCAGTTATAGAAGAAGAAAGTAATACCACTCTAACTGATAATTCTAATGACTATATTAATTTATATTATGGTAGCTATAACCAAGAAGAAATAGAAGATTTAACTACAGAAAGGATTCAAATCAATAGTTTAGAAGTAAGTAAGTCTACAGATAAATTAACCATTGAAAAAGTAGCTACAGAAATTATTAATAGATTATTAGCAGGTCCTCAGATTAAAGAGCACTTAAGATTAATTCCTTCAGCAACCAAGTTATTAAGCCTTAATATCAAAGATAATATCGCTTATGTTAATTTTAGTAAAGATTTGATAGCAAGTAATTCAGGTGATAATGGTAATCTATTAGAAATTAAATCTATCATCTACTCTTTGACCCAACTACCAGAGATTCAAAAGGTAAAGATTCTAATAGAAGGTAATGACTTCAATAATGGAGAGTTATATTTTGATATCCCCTTAAGCTAAGCTAGGTTAGCTAAACTCTAACCTAGCCTTTTTAATTTGAAATTTAGAATAACTGCTTGATTAATAAAAATATTAGAACAAATAGAATTATAAATGAAGTTATTGGAGCAAGCATCATCAACAGTGATAATGAGACTGCACTACAGGCCTCTCTGGTACTGAATAGAAGACCTTTTAAGTTGACAGTATTTGCACTTACAGAATTTCTTTTACTCTCTAGCCTCTGTTGATTTACAAGGGCTGAAGTTCCTCCTCCAGCAATAATAGCTAATACCCACCCTAGCATTGGGCTTAAATCTACAATAAAGGAGGACATAATAATAGTCCCTGCCACCATTGTAGTTGGCTTAGAAACCTTTTCTAAAAATTCATCTATTACAGGAATATAATAAGCAGTAGCCTCTATAATCGTTGCCACTATAAATACAGATAAAGCTGAATAACTCCCTATCCATTCAAAATTATCAGCCAAAACCAAATCTCCTGACAAAGCCGAAATACTCATTATCAATAAAGGAATAAAAACCCTAAATCCCGAAGCCGCACTCAAGCCAACACCAATTAAAACATTCAATACTAAGTTCAATTAAATCCACCCCATCTAAAATTAATTTAAAATAACTAACCCGATTTAAAGCATTTATATGTATCTATATTCGAAAAAGCTGTTAATTAATACTATCTAAGATGCTAAGATAGAGACTGATATAATTGATAGATATTACGACACTTTCGTGTCAGGAATCTGGAATCAGTCTGTCTTACTGATAACTGGTTACTGACTCCTGATTCCTAAAAGTGTCACAATATCCCCATTAATCATCACTATTTATATCAAAATAGCTAGTATATATAGAAAATCCTTTCTCTAAATTTAGAGAAAGGATTTTCTACATTATTAAGTTGCAAAATAGTGCCTTCCAATTTGAGTAATTACAGGTCTAGTATAAATCCAGTAGGAAGTTACTTTAGCTGGATTATAGTAGAAGGTAGCTCCCCCTGTTGGATCCCAGCCTTTTAGGGCATCAATTACAGCTTGTCTGGCAGTTGCCTGTGGTTCTAACCAAAATTGACCATCATGTACAGCTGTAAAGGCCCAAGGTTCAAAAATTACACCTCTAACTGTATTAGGGAAGCGTGGGTGTAATACTCTATTTAAGATAACAGCAGCAACAGCAACCTGTCCTTTATAAGGTTCTCCCCTTGCTTCAGAATAAACAGCCCTTGTTAACCAGTCCATCTCTTCTGCTGTAACATGTAATCTGTAATTAGATTTACTTTGAACAGCATAAGCAGCGGCTGTATTAGGACCTGCTTGTGGAATCTTCAACTTCTCACCCATATAAATAACATCAGTATTTAAGTTATTATTTACTTTAATCTTCCAAACTGTAGTGTTAAAGTTCTTAGCAATCTTTGATAAAGTATCTCCTGGCTTAACAGAGTACTCAATATAATTTTTTATTTTCAACTTATTAATTGTACTTTTACCTGCAATACCATCTATGACTAGACCCTGATCTTTTTGAAACTCAATTACAGCTCTCTCTGTTCCCTTGCCATAAATACCATCAGGAGCACCGATACTATAGCCCCATTGATTTAATTTAATCTGTAAGTCCTTGACATCTTCACCAACCTTACCAAACATTAATGTTCTCGAACCTAACGTGTAGGCCTCAGCAATAATTGAAGAACCTATAAGTAATACCATGGTAATTATCATAACCATTATAACCCCATTCTTCAATCATTACACCCCCCTTTTGATATAATTATCTCACTTTTATAATTATAATATATGTAAGCTAAGTTTATCAAAGGAAGTTGTTGGATTTTTATTTAATTTAATGGTATAAATATACTTTTGATAAAAGGCAGTAACAAGTAATGAGTGATGGGTAACGAGTAAAAATAGACTGTAAATGGTGGAGGAGATTGGATGGAGCTTATTGAAGTAAAAGGATATTAGAATACGTCTATATATTTACAACATCTATCTTAGAAATATTAGTAGGAGAAATATATTGAATAAGTTTAAAGATGTATAAATATTATGATAGCAGAGAAATAAATATAGTTTTAATTAAAAATCTCTTAGGAGGGATAAAATGAACAAATCTGCTGAATCTTCTAAAGAAAGTTTGATCGATAAAATCAAATTAAAGAAAAAGGTTGGCAATATATCATTAATTTTTTTGATTATGTTTTATTTTGCTTATACTGTTGCTAAAATAATTATTCCTAACTTCGGTAGTATGGCAGAGTTTATGATTTTTCTTTTATTAGTACTTATAGCTAGTCTGATTTTAGATGGATATAAATTCATCATTGAGGCCTTAGAGCTTATAAAGATTAATGAAGATAATAACTAAATTAAGGAGAGAAATTGCAATGGTCTCTTATTATTTTGATCAAAAATTTGATAAATTTGAAATGAAGAGGTGCTCCAATAACCTTCAAGCAGAAAGAGAGCATTTCCATCAAGAACTATCAATTGGCTTAATTGAAGAAGGTGCTACCTTAGTAGATTTTGAAGGAGTTAGTTATAACTTTAGTAAACAAGATTTAATTATAATTCCTCCAAAGCTGATTCATAATTGTAATCCCATTGATATCAATAGGTGGAAATTTACCATGATTTATATTGATTATGATTGGTTTTATAATACCTTTAAACTAAAACTAAACAGAAATAGATTATTATATTCTAAATTAAAACAAGATAAATTTCTAGAGATAAAAAGCTATTTTTCATCTCTAGAAGATAACCTCAATCATAGCAGAAAAGAACTATTTCTAATAGAATTTCTAGAAAGATATTTAACTAATAATACTATCAACCTAAAAAGCCTTGAGTTAAATTCATTGAAAAAAGATGAGATTAAAAAATTAAAAAAATATATCGAGAAAAACTTTAATCAGAAAATAACTCTAGAGCAATTATCAGATTTTTCAGGAATCAGTAAATATCATTTAATCAGAAGTTTTAAGAAGATGTATAAAATTTCCCCTTTAACCTATCAAAGAAATTTAAGATTCAATTATGCTAAAAAAGAGCTCAAAAACAAGCAGGATATCTCTAAAATCGCAGTTAATTTAGGCTATTATGATCAGAGCCATTTTACTAATGAATTTAAACGGTTTTCTGGGACTACTCCCAAGGATTATAGAGAAAATATCTAAATCGCAACTTTTTACAATACTATTTCTTTTTAAAGTAATAAGATAAGAAAAAAAGGAGCGATATATATGAATAGAAATAGTATTAAAGGTTATCTATTGGCATTCTTTACAGTTTTTATTTGGGCAACTACATATATCTTCACCAAAAATCTCTTAAAGAACCTGACCCCTTATGAGATTTTATTCTATAGGTTCACCCTAGCTTATCTGATATTATCTATTATCTCTCCTAAATTTAAGTTTGATCTGAATTTAAAAGAAGAGTCTCTCTTTTTAATTTTAGGATTTTTAGGAGTAACTGCCTATTATCTATTAGAGAATATAGCCTTAAACTATACTCAAGCTTCAAATGTAGGACTAATCGTCTCATCAATTCCAATATTTACAGCAACCATTGCAAATTTCATACATGAAGATGAATCATTTCATAAAAATTTATTATATGGATTTATATTTTCCATATTAGGTACCTTTTTAGTAATCTTTAATGAAAAATATATTTTAGATTTGAATCCTTTGGGAGATATATTAGCCTTTATATGTGCAATAATATTTTCAATCTACTCTAATCTACTAAAAAAGATAAGCAATAACTTAAAGCCTTTGTTTGTAATCAGAAAAATATTCTTTTATGGTATAATTACAATGCTTCCAATCATCCTTTATAAACATATCAGATTTGAAATACTAAGATTATGGAATATCAATATCATAAGTAGCTTCTTATTTTTATCTTTATTAGCTTCAATATTAGCCTTTATAATGTGGTCTCAAGCCATCAAATTAATTGGGGCTACAAAAACCAGCGCTTTTATCTACTTAGTGCCTCTAATAACAATGATCTCCTCATCTTTGTTTCTAGATGAGAAGATAAATGGTGTTATGATTGGTGGTGGAGTTCTAATCTTATCTGGAGTCTATTTAAGCGAAAGAAGTAGAAAAAGGTCAGAACCCTAGGGTTCTGACCTTTTAGTTATCTAGCAAAGACATGATCTCCAATCTGAACTATAGTTTCACGAGTTTTAAACCACCATTGATATTTTGCAGTTCGAGGATTATAGAAATAACGCGCCCCCCTTGTTGGATCTTCCCCTTTTAACGCTGCTCTAGCTGCTCTATATGCCGTTCTATTTGGTCTTAAATTAATCTGCCCATCAGCTACTGGACTAAACTGCTTAGGTTGATAAATAACACCTCTGATTGTATTGGGAAAATAAGAATCTATTACCCGATTTAAGACCACGGCACCTACAGCCACTTGACCAATATAAGGCTCACCACGGGCTTCACCATAGATTAATCTAGCCAATAATTCAAATTCTTTATCACTAATAGTATGATATAAGACCTCTTTAGGTGTTAAGTTATTAATAGGCAACTTAATTCTATCACCTAATCGAATCATAGAATTATCAAGATCATTTAAAGCCTTAAGTACATCTATACTAGTATTGAATTCTTGAGCTAAATCATAAAGGTTATCTCCTCGCTTAATATAATAATCTAGGGTCTTTAAGTGCCTCACATCTATCTTCTTTTTGTTGCTATTCTCTATCTTAACTGTATACTGCTGGTTAGAATCCAATTTATATTGGCTAAGCTCATCCTTTCTCTTATGAAGAACAAATTCAACATCATTTTTGACTTCATCGTAGCCATTTAAGTGATAATTTTCGGGGATGATTAGCTTGTCCCCAACCCTAATAAATTGGTTCTTAGCCAGATTATTAGCCTCTCTAATTTCATCAACAGTTACCCCAAACTTCTTAGCTATATTAATTAAAGCATCGCCCTGAGCAACAGTATAGACCAACTCTACTTTAAAAGTTGGTGCTGCTACAACAACCTCTCCACCAATTAAAAAGACTAACATAAGACATAAAAATATAATAACCTTTGCTTTCATCTTTGACTATATGCCTCCCCCTAAACCATTTTATGGCTAATAAACCTTAGTAAATTTTAACTACAACCACTTTTTTAATCATAACTATTAATAAAACAGTCAATTTTTAGTAGTTAGTATATTCCTTTGGATACTAATTATTAAACTTCTACACCTATTCTCTAAAACCTTCTTGTTAAATAAAGTAAAGATAGATAGTAATCCCTATTAAAATTAAATAGATTCTCCAATCTTCTTGCTTAAAGAGTTTAAATTTCCTGTTACAATATTACATCCACTAGGTAGAGATTTAAGAAATATCTCCCCATATCTCTTTGTAATAACTCTGTTATCTAAAATTACAATCCACCCTTTATCATCTTTAGTTCGAATCAACCTCCCAAAGCCTTGCTTAAATTTAATTACAGCCTTAGGTACCATATACTTCATAAATGGATTTTCACCTGCTGCTTCTAACTGCTCTACCTTGGCAGATATTACTGGTTCACTTGGCACTACAAAAGGAAGTTTAACAATGACTACACAGCTTAATTGCTCGCCAGGAATATCTACCCCTTCCCAAAAACTAGATGTTCCTAATAAAACAGCCTTCTCTTTATTCTTAAACTCTTCAACTAAGTATTGACGAGATTTCATACCTTGACAATAGATATTATTAACTTCTAAACTATCTAATTGATTTTCTAGTGAATTATAAACCTTATTCAACATTCCATAAGAGGTAAAAAGAACTAAAGTTCTGCCTCTAGTAGCTTGAACAATCTCTTTGACACTAGCAATCACAGCATCTGTAAAGGTAGGATGATTAGGTTGCGGTAAATCTTTAGCCACTCCTAACATCAATTGATTCCTATAATCAAAAGGACTTCCTACCTCCAAGGTCTCTACTTCTTCTATCAGACCTAAATTATCTTTGATAAATCCAAAGGATTTATCCACTGTTAGAGTAGCAGAGGTTAAGACTACTGAATCCATCTTTCCTAAAAGGTTATCTTGCAACTGTTGAGCTATATTGATTGGGGCAGAATGCAAGCTACAGTCCTCTTCATAACCTTCTAGCCAATAAACATAATCCTCTTCAGGGAAGTTTATCAACTCAGCAATATCAGCACCTACCTTTAAAATTGAATCTACTTTAGCATTCAACTCCAATTTTATTGCTTCTACCTCATCTATCTCATCCTCATAAGATTCTATATCTTCTAATAATTCACTTAGATTCTTACCTAAATCATTTAAATTAATTAATAGATTATCAAATTCAACCATCAAACTATCTTGCCAATACTTTTCTTCTCTGATAGCTTCTATCAATCTTAATTTTCTATCCCTTCCCTTAGTCCTATTATCTATAAACTTAATTAGATTGTTGAATAAACTATGGCTTAAGTCATTTATCTTTCTAACTAAGGGAACCAATTTATTATCTATATTCTGTTGAAAGTTCTGCTTAATATTTTTCTTTAAGCCACTAATTGCAGCCCTTGTTTGTAGCAAAACACCTGTTTGTTGATCAAAATTATAGAGAGATTCTAAGAGTTTAATAACCCCCCTTCTATTCACTCTAAATCCTAAATAGCTAGTAGCTACCTCCTCAATATTGTGGGCTTCATCAAAGACAACCTGCTTATAAGGAGGGAGCACAGCATTCTCACCATCTAGACCTCTTTCTTGACGTAAAGCCAAATCTGCAAACAATATATGATGGTTGACCACTAAAATATCAGCTTCTTGAGCCTCCTCGCGAGCAAAGATAAAATGGCATTGCTCATAATAAGGACAATTTGCCCGTAAGCACAAATCACTTTCAGAAGAGATATTATCCCAAATATCATAATCAACCCTAAAATCTAAATCAGAACGACACCCTGTTGCCGTATCCAAAACCCAATTATGAATCCTAGATAAAGTATTATAACCTTGATTATCTAACTGAGCTGATTTTCCAAACTGAACCAATCTTCTAATACAGATATAGTTCTTTCTTCCTTTAACTAATACTGCATTAAAATCTAAATCAAAGATTTCTTGTAATAAAGGGATATCCTTTTTAATCAATTGCTCTTGTAAGTTGATTGTATTAGTAGAGATTACAACCTTCTCTTCTTCTTTTAATGCCATCAAGATGCTAGGGACTAAATAAGCTAAAGACTTCCCAGTACCAGTCCCAGCTTCTACCAACAGATGTTCTTTTTTAGAAAAGACTTCTGCTATTTTAACTGACATCTTTTGTTGCTCAGGACGATATTCATATTTGTCAAAATAGGAATCTAATTTATTCCCTGGTGAAAAAAAGTCCCTTACCTCTTGTAAATACTCTTTTTGATTCATATCAAAACTCCTTATTCTAATAAACTTTTAATAGTGGCTAAATTATCTTGATCATTCTTCTTTTCATCAACTGGTGTCTCTAAAATAAAGGCTTTATCCTTTAACTTAGGGTGATTAACTAAATTGCTAAAACCTTTTAATCCAATTTGCCCCTCGCCGATATGATGGTGGCGATCTTTATTTGAGCCCAACTCACCCATCGAATCATTAGCATGAATAACTCCCAGCCTGTTCAGACCAATATTTAAATCAATCTCCTCTAATAATCTATCTACCTCTTCTTGCTCTCTAATGTCATAACCGGCTGCAAAACCATGGCAGGTATCATAACAGATTCCTAACTTATTATGATTATTTGCTTGACTAATTATTCTCTTTAACTCTTCAATGTTCTTACCAATTGCAGTTCCTGCTCCAGCTACATTCTCTAAAAGAATAGTTACTTTCGGATCAGTCTCTGTTATTACCTTGATTAATCCCTTGGCAATATTCTCAATCCCTTGCTCAAGACCTGCCCCTGTATGACTTCCAGGGTGTAAGACCATATACTGAGCACCTATTTTATCTGCTCGTCTGATTCCTGCTATCAAAGCATTGAGAGATTTATTATAAATATCTTCTTTAGGTGAAGCCAAATTGATTAAGTAGGGGGTATGAACTATTACCGTTGATAAATTATATTTAACTAAAGCATCTTTAAAGCTTTGAGCTTCTTTATCACTTATCTCCTTAGCCTTCCATCCTCTAGGATTTGTAGAAAAAATCTGAAAAGCTCCACAACCTAACTTGGCTGCTCTAACCACTGCTTGGTCAATTCCTCCCGCAATTGAAGTATGTACTCCAAATTTCATTATATCACCTCAATTTAATAGTTTCTAGCATTTTTCTATTATACTAAGTTAATCGTATCTTCTTTATGTAAGATAAAGAGACAATTTAGGTATTGGGTAGATTGAAAGTTTCTTAATATCTCTCAATAAATATTAAAAAACATAAACTAGAAAAGCTCCAGTTTATGTCTTAAAGTTACCAATAATCTATTTTAATTTATTTCTTATCTTCATCTTCCTGTTTTAAAGCATCTTTTCTAGAGAGATTTATTCTACCTAAATCATCAATCCCGATTACCTTAACTAATACTTCATCTCCAGTTTTAAGAATATCCTCTACCTTCTCAACACGTTCTTCTGCTAATTTAGAGATATGAACTAGACCTTCTTTACCTGGCAAAATCTCTACAAAGGCCCCAAAACCTGTTGTACGTTTAACTTCACCAAGATACATCTCTCCAACCTCTACTTCTTTAGTCAGCTGTTCGATCATATCGATGGCATCTTGACCAGCTTCTTGATTTTCAGCAGCAATGAAGATAGTTCCATCATCTTCAATATCAATCTTAACCCCTGTTTCATCAACAATACTCTTGATTGTCTTTCCACCTTTACCGATAACATCTTTGATCTTTTCAGGATCAATATTCATCGTAAGAATACTTGGAGCATAAGGTGATAATTGCCCACGAGGTTTAGAAATAGCCTTCATCATTTCACCTAAGATGTGAAGCCTTCCTATTCTAGCTTGCTCTAAAGCTTCTTTTAAAATCTCCTTAGAAACACCTTTAATCTTCATATCCATCTGTAAAGCAGTGATTCCATCTTCAGTTCCTGCTACCTTAAAGTCCATATCGCCATTAAAATCTTCTAGGCCTTGAATGTCAGTTAAGACAGCTACATTATCATCTTCCTTCATTAATCCCATAGCAATCCCTGCAACTGGTGCTTTAATTGGTACTCCTGCATCCATTAAAGCTAAAGTACAACCACAGATACTTGCCTGAGAAGTAGAACCATTAGAAGATAACACCTCAGATACCATTCTAATAGTATAAGGAAACTCATCAGCAGAAGGAATCATCGGTCTAAGTGCTCTCTCTCCTAAAGCACCATGCCCTATCTCTCTTCTTCCAGGAGATCTCAATGGGCTTGTCTCTCCAACACTATATGGTGGGAAGTTATAGTGATGCATATATCTTTTGGATTCTTGCTCTTCTAATCCATCTAATACCTGCTCATCACCGACAGCACCTAAAGTTGCTACTGTAAGAGCTTGAGTCTGTCCACGAGTAAATACTCCAGAACCATGAACTCTAGGTAATATTCCTACTTCACACCAAATCGGTCTTACTTCATCTAACTTACGACCATCAACTCTAACTCTCTCATTTAATACTAAACTTCTAATTGACTCTTTAGAAATCTTGTCTAAATAAGCTTTTGTATTACTTATAATTTCATCTAAATCTTCAACTTCTTGATATTTATCTTTGAAGTATTCTATTACTTCCTCATAAACTGCATCTTTTTCAGTTCCACGTATCTTTTTATCTTTATTCTGTAAGGCTTGAATTAACTTATCGCCTACATATTCTCTAACTTCAGCTTCTAACTCTTTATCATCTACAACTTCTAGTTCTACCTCTGCCTTCTCTTTACCGACTTCAGCAACTATCTTCTCTTGGAATTCAACTAACTTTTGAACCTCTTGATGTCCAAAATCTATTGCTTCAATCATATCTTCTTCTGAAACTTCATTAGCTCCAGCCTCTACCATCATTACTGCATCACCAGTACCTGCTACTGTTAAATCTAAAGCACTCGATTCATACTGTTCAATTGTTGGGTTGATAACATATTTTCCATCAACTAAACCTACTTTAACACCAGCAATTGGTCCTTCAAAAGGAATATCAGAGATAGATAAAGCAGCAGAAGCTCCTATCATTGCAGCAATATCAGCAGGATTATCCATATCTAAAGATAATACAGTAGCCACAATCTGTACATCATTTCTAAATCCTTTTGGAAATAAAGGACGTAAAGGTCTATCAATTAAGCGGGCTGCTAAAGTAGCTGCATCACTTGGTCTTCCCTCACGCTTAATAAAACCTCCTGGTATCTTTCCAACAGCATATAATCTCTCCTCATAGTTAATCATTAAAGGAAAAAAGTTCATACCTGGACGAGGATCAGACATAGTTGCAGTTACTAATACTACAGTCTCTCCGTATCTTACTAAAACTGACCCATTAGCCATTTCAGCCAATTTACCAGTTTCAATTGTTAAATTTCGGCCTCCAAACTCCATTGACCACTTATATGACATAAATTCTTAACTCCCTTCTATATTAAACTATCTTTATCTTATGTATTTAATAATATAATTATAAAAAAAGAATAAGACCATTAAAATATCTTATTATCTATTTTAACTAGCATATTTACTAAGATAATATAAAGAATAAATTATTATAGTAATCTGTAGTTTATCCATATTGCTCAGATAATATCAATTATTTTTTATTATAAATACGGCCTTATAGTATCTAATAATTATTTTTAATTATGAAAATGGATTTATTGACAAATTTTGCTCAATTATTAAAAGTTAAGAGCGGGTATTCCCGCTCTTAATAATCTACTATTTTGCTCTAATACCTAAATCAGCAACTAAATTACGGAATTGCTCGATATCTTTATTCTTAAGGTATTTAAGTAATCTTCTTCTCTTTCCAACCATCTTTAATAGACCACGTCTTGAGCTGTGATCTTTTTTGTGTACTTTTAAATGCTCAGTAAGTTCACCAATTCTTGCTGTTAAAACAGCGATTTGAACTGGAGCTGAACCAGTATCACCTTCATTAATAGCATACTTCTCAATGATTTCTTGTTTTTTTGCTTCAGATAACATTAACTTTCACCCCCTATTTTCTTCAAATCCCCAATTACCAAGTCAATCGCTGGGAAACGAACAACCTAGTTAATGGTTAATTCCATATAATATTGTAGCATAATAAGATTAAAATGTAAACTATATTAAATATTTTTTTGGATTAATAAATTCTATTAATTCTCTTGATAAATAGCTATCTGGATAGAAATCATAATCCTAATCACAAACTTAAGTAAACTATCCTATTACTAGTTTATTTTACTCAAGATTTCTCTAGTAATCCTTACATCCTCTTCCATTCTAGCTATTAGCTCTTCAACAGTAGAGAACCTCTTTTCAGGTCTAATTCTCTCTACAAATTCCAATTCTAGGCGTTGCCCATATATGTTCTGATTAAAGTCTAGAATATGCACTTCAATACTGAATTGATTCTTATCAAAGGTCGGTAGAAGACCTAAATGAACTGCTCCACTATAGACCTCATCATTGATCTTTATGTGACAAGCATAGACACCTAAAGGTGGTAGAACATAATCAGCTAATGGCTCTAAATTAGCTGTAGGAAAACCTAACTCTCTTCCTCGTTGGTCACCTCGAATTACTTTACAGTCTAACGCAAAATTTCTGCCCAATTGTTCTTTGACCTCAGAAACCTTGCCAGCTAAAATCAGATTTCTAATATAGGTACTACCTATATCTCGATTATTAGTCTTTATACTTGAAAGAGCTTGGACTCTAAACCCTAATTCTTCTCCTAACTCTCTTAACTTGGCTGGAGTACCTTTCCCTCCAGATCCGCATCTAAAATCTTCCCCTACAATAATCTCTTTTACCTTAAAACGTTTTACTAAATAATCTTCTACAAAGCTTTGATAAGATATTTGGGAAAATTCTTGATCAAATTTCCGTACAATCAATTGCTTTATTCCTAATGATTGAATAATTCTTCTTTTTTGACTCCAGTTTGTTAGAACTTTAGGAGCTTTATCAGGAGATATAGTCTGTAAAGGATGAGGATAGAAGGTAAATAAGGAACTATCATAATCTAACTCTTTAGCTCTTTTTACTGCTAAATTAATTATCTGTTGATGACCTAAATGTACCCCATCAAAGGTTCCTAGGGTCATTACTGTAGGTCGATTTCTAGCTTGAGTGTAGTATATCTCCATTTAGCACACCTCTCCTTTCAAGAGGTAATTAAGGTTAAGTTTGAGGATAAACTATGAAATCATACTAAACAATAATCTAGCTATATAGAAACCGATAAAGATTTCATATTAACAGTTATAGTAATATAACAAGCTCAAATGATTTTTTGCAACGAATCTCACGAATTGACGCGAATTAAAATCAAGAGTTTTTAAATCTTTAATTTAATCTATTAATATCCTAATT
>NZ_JBSQYM010000046.1:0-18600 GCF_055140805.1 Orenia sp. | reverse complement strand
AGCATATTTTAAAATCTAATAAACCAAGAGTATGTTATTGTAATTTCATGGAACGAAATGGTTGTAAAATATTGGTTTCTGCAGTTTAATCATATATAAAAATAATAAAGTCAGATATACTCAAATAGTATATCTGACTTTATTATTTTTATTAATTAGTAATTCAATAAGATAAACATCAAAATTACTAGTTTGAAACTACTAAGAAGATGATTTAATAAATAAATCTTTAGCTAGATTCTTGCCTATATCACTTAAATAAAGTTTATCTATAATCTCAGCTAAAGGTTTTTTATTATCCTCTAAATTATACTCCTCTGGGAGATTGACCAACCAATCAGCATCATAGAGCAATTTAAAGTTATTACTCTGAATCGCTTTAGGAGAATGATGATGTCCAATTATCTGACAAACTTCATAAATTATCTCTTGATCAATATCGAATTTTTCAAGTATCTTTTTAGCAATAGGAGGTCCTTCTATCTCTTGATACCTACCAGCAACACTATTATATTTTTTTTCAGCCTGATGAATACCAATATCATGTAAGATAGCAGAGTATAGTATCACCTCTGAATTTATATCCTTTTTTTGATATAGTTTTATTAAATTTTCTGCATAATTAGTTACTTGTAGTGCATGCTCTATTCTCCGTTGATCATCTCCAAAATACTTCTTCATTTCTCTAATTAATTCTTCTTTAAACATTAATTTCACCTCTTTGATTTAGAATGGATCTAAAAATATATATTTATACTAATTATAACAGAGATTATTGGTAATATCTATGATATAATTTACATATAGATAATTGATGTCTATAGATTTCCAATCCTAAAATGAAATAAAAATAAGGCTTTAATTTTTTTGAAAATTATTTATCTATATTTATGGGATTGATTTTAAAATATAGAGTAAAGAGGGTTAAAGTTTTATCTTAAAACTTTAAAGGAGGAAGAGAAATGGTTATAATTTATCATGAAGCTAGAATAGGAGATAGTCTATTTGCTTATAAGAAAGCCAAGAAGAAAGAAGTCTCTTTGAAGTTAAGAAATAGCTATGATTTTTTAGATAAGGTTAACTCAGTAAAGAGCACCATTCCTAATAATAAATATGAGATTAGAAATTTACTCTGTTATATGATGATAGATAAATAGATTCTAAAGTCAAGCTTAAAGGCTATATTGGATATTTTAATAAGTGGTTAGAGTTAGGTAACTAGGTCTTTTTAATCCTAGTCTATCTAAGTGCTAACTATAATTTTTTATTTAGATAATGAATAAAAATATTTAAAATTTAATCTAAATAATGACTATACTTTAGTTGATTTGTAAAGATTTATTATGATTATTCTTATCTGCTAAATTATCTAAAATAATAATAATCATCTTGACACTAAGCTCTTTTTTTTATAGAATAAAACCAAGTAAACAACTCAGAATTATATAATTTTATAACTCTACAAGAAGATAAAGGAGATGTCTGAGATGCTAGGAAGGGGTAAATTAAAAGCTGAAATCAAAAGATTAGAATCAGAAAAGTTAGTTTTAAAGTCTAAGTTAGATACTAAGAATAAAGAGCTTGAAGTTCTAAAAGAGAAATTAATTCAAAACGAATATACTCAAAGTAAGTTTGAAGATTATAAGCAAAACCTTAAAAAGCAGGTACAAGAGATGGAAGAAGAGGATAAATGGATAATTGGTCAGGTCAATCAGATTAACAATAAAGCAAATCTAGTTTTAGAAGAGAATAGAGTTGAAGAAGAGGTTATAAATAGTATGAAAGATGATTTAAAGGCTTCAATGTTAGAATTAGATGATTTTCATAGGGTATTTAATCAGCTACATAATGAGATTAATAATATTTCCAAATTTGTAGAACAGATTAAAAAAATTGCCGATCAAACCAATATGTTAGCTTTAAATGCATCTATTGAAGCTGCACGGGCAGAGAAATCAGGAGCAGGATTTTCAGTCGTAGCAGATGAGGTTAAAAATTTATCATTAAAAACAGGTGCTCTATTGACAGAAATTGTTGATAGCACTAGGAATATATATAAACAATTAAGCAAGGCCCAAGGTGGTATCGATCAGCTTGATCAACATATGGACAAAAATCAAAGGGTTGCTCAGCAATTAGAGAAGCATTTTACTAATGTATTTGGATTGATAGATAGTATCTCCATAATGGTAGGTAGGATTAATGAAGCTGGAGAGGAGCATTTAGATTTAGGTAATAGTATTATAAATTTATTGAATTGAGAAATGGATTCGATTTTGAATCCATTTTTACTTTAATTTCTTTAATAATTTCTCAAAGTGATTGTAATCACAGTAAATATTCTACTTATCAATTATTATTAATACTAAGAAATATTTATGGGGATATTGTGACACCTTTAGGAATCAGGAGTCAGGGACCAGTTATCAGTAAAACAGACTGATTCCAAGATTCCCGATTCCTGACACAAAAGTGTTACATTACCTTTCTATTGTTTCATTCTAGAGTTGTTTATCTATATTATTGTTCCTAACCCATCTGTGATTATAGTAAGTTTTATGAGTAAAAGATATTAGTTGATAAAAAGTTGATTTAATACTTAAAATAATTAGGAGTAGATAAGTTCAAAAATAGGGTCTTCCACAACTCTTGTGAAAAGTTAAATTGATAACTAATAATGAAATAAAGAAATCGGTTATCAGGAATCAGTATAATTCACAGCTTTCTGACTCTTGATTCCAGATTCCTAAGGTTATATTTTGACCTATAACTAGTATTAACCACAAAGTTCATTGTTGAATCAGAAAATAAAATATAAAGAGGTGTTAAAATGAAATTTTATCAAGAGTTCAGTCTTTATTATGATTATATATTCCCTTTGAAAGAGGGGAAATTAAAATTTATGATGGATAATATCCCAGATGATGGAAAAGTATTAGACTTGGCTACTGGGACTGGTAATTATGCTATTGCGTTGGCTAAAGAGGGTTATCAGGTCTCAGCCCTTGATTTGAGTGGGGAGATGGTTAACCTAGCCAAAGAGAAGGCCTATGAAGAGCAGGTAAAGATAGATTTTAGAGTAGATGATATGCTTAATCTAGATAGATTATATCAGCCAAAAAGTTTTGATTTGATAAGTTGTATAGGGAACTCACTGGTACATTTAGATAATCAAGAAAAGATAAGAGAGTTGCTAAATAAGAGTTATGATTTATTGAAAGAGGAAGGTAAACTAATTTTACAGATTGTTAATTATGATAGAATATTAGCTAAAGAGGTTAAGAGCCTTCCTACCATAACAGCTGTTGAATCTATTGTAGAATTGATTAGAGATTATGAATTTAAAGGTGGGAAGATAGACTTTAAGACTTGTTTAACTACTCCTAGGGGAGAGTTTAAAAATTCAGTTTTATTGTATCCATTAGAGTCTGATATATTAAAGAAACTATTGCTACAAGCAGGTTTTGTTAGAGTTAAGTTTTATGGTGACTTTAATTATAGTCAATATCAGAGATTAGATTCCTTTCCATTGGTAATAGTAGCAGATAAATAAAGAGCAAGGAAGAAGTTTCTTCCTTGCTCTTTGAAGAGTAATAATTTGTGATTAAGTCTAAAATTAAAGTTAAGTTTTATTGATACTTGAATTTAAACTTAGACTCAATCCTAAATGGGGTAGTGAAGGCTACTATAAGCTAAGTCGATTCTTAAACTCTCATTACCAGTAATATTATGTTCCAATTTGAATCTGTTTAGCATCTCTTTCCATTCTTCATCAGAGACATTCTGATATTCTCCTTGCAATCTTTTTAATCTTAGTTCTTTTAAGTTTGGGTATTTTCTTTCTAAATTCTTACTCATCAGATAACCTCCTTCATCTAATCTGAACTTTAGATTATTATTAACCTCTATTAATGAAGCAGCTTGTGATATAATCCATAGTTTAGTTAAATCAATTTTTGGATTTATAATTATCTCTTCTTCTATAATATGAATCTCTTCTGGATTTGGTGCCAGTCTATTAGTAAATAAGTTCCAACAAAATGGGGTCAAACTTAGATTATTATCTCTTATATTGAATATATTCAATAAATTCAAAATTTTACCTCTTTTTTTGATGTTGAAATTTAATTCTTCTGTAATAAAGTCTATGGGAATCTCCTTATTTAAAGGATAATGAATTAAAACTGCAATTATTTCTCTTATCTTTCTGACATTATGGGGAAAGAAGATATCTAAGAAGTCTAGAATCTTTTCTGAATAATCTGTATTTAGCCATCTGTTAAAATTATTTCTTAATTTGAGATTATTTAAGTAGATTAGTCTTCGTTTATGACTATATTCTAAGATGTAATTTAGTAGTTCTTCAGTATTAAAGCTAGTGAAGTTGATTTTATTAAGGTAAGAAAATAATCTGCCTTTAATATCTTTATCGTCAAAACTACTAACTTCAGATAATTTATTGGCATATCCCAAGATTAAGATTGAATAAATAAAGAAGTTAAGGTTGGGTTTATTTTCTACTGAGCTAGTTTGCTCTAACAAATTAGGTGTTTTTATATTTAGTTCTCTTTTAATTGTTTTTTTAGTAGCCCCACTAGTACTTTTTTGCTTAATGCCTCTAGGAGAAAAATAATCTTCTCTAAAGTCTTTATTATTTATCTTTAGAGGAGTCTTCTTTAATTTAAGATGTTTTTCTACAATATCCTTTAAGTCCTTTGGTAAATAATAAAAATTCTTCTCTTCATAGAGTAGTCCCAATTTATTTAATTGTTGATATACATTAGAGTTAATCCCTGATTTATTGATTGATTCTGTAGAGATTAACTCTTTTAAGACTTGGGTTGCTTGTGGTGATAACTCTGTTCTGATTATTTTTTGGAAATAAGTATGATCAGCTAACTTCTCTTTTAACTGATTGCTCAACCAGTTTTTTGAGAAGGTTGGAGTGTAATAGATACTATGGTTATTTGCAATTTCATCTAGGAGTTTGGGAGAACTCTTCTTTAGATACTCTATTAATTTCATAATAGCCTCCTTTACTATTCACTATAGGTGAAGTTATGATATATATTTATGCAGAGCTATTTTGATATATTCTATTTTCAATTATAGTGTTTAACTAACAACCCCACTAAAAAATTAGTGGGGTTGTTAGTTAACTCAATAATTTCATTTTATACTATAACATCTCTTTTTTGGAAAGATAATATAAGATAGCAAAGCCGACTACAACAAAGAGTATAGTTAATATAGCTTGAATAGATAAAGACATCAATCAGTCCTCCTCAAAGATAGATTCAAAAGACTTATTATAGGTTCATGACTTTAGAAATATAAGGATATAGGGGTATATTTCGACATTTTTTTGATGGTTAGAATTTAGAGGTTTAGATAGTTAGGCAGTTTCTAAACACCCACCCATCTGTCTACCTAGTAAACAAAGTGTTTGAATATCTATCCAAAGTTTCATTTGCTAAAAGCTATGACAATATAGATATCCAAGTCTAAAGTGAAACTTAATAGGGGTATTACGATCTTTTTAGGAATCAGGAGTCAGGAACCAGTTATCAGTGAAACAGACTTATTCCAGATTCCCGATTCCTGAAACGAAAGTGTCACACTATCTTTTTATTGTTTCATTCTAAAGTTGGATTACTATAGAATCGATCTTTATTGATTTTTAACTAATAAATATCTTCACTTTAGTTTATCCTAGATATAAAGAATAAATTCTTAGGAGAACTTTCAAAATGAAAACAGTAATAGAGATTGTTTTACAGACTGTAGTAGCCTTTTATGGAACCTTCTTTTTTGCTCGCATAATTGGAAAAAAACAGATTGGAGAATTGACCTTTTATGATTATATTAATGGAATTACCTTTGGCTCTATAGCTGGTAATATGGCCAGTGACCTAAATCAGAGAACTTGGCAACATTTTATTGGATTATTTCTCTTTGCTTTTTTGACCTTTTTAATGCAGTATATTGCCTTAAAGAATAGAAAAGCAAGAAAGGTTATAGAGGGTGAAGCCACAATTTTAGTTCATCAAGGAAAGATATTAGAGGGTAATATGAGAAAGACTAGATTTAATTTGGAAGATTTACTTTCAGAATTGAGAAAGAATAACATCTTTGACATTAGAGATGCTCATTTTGCTATTTTAGAAACTGATGGGAAGTTAAGTGTTTTAGCAAATGCTGATAAGAAGGCTCTTACACCCAAAGATCTAAATCTTTCTGGACAGGAAGAAGGAATCTGTACAGAGTTGATTACAGATGGTGAGGTGATAGCTCCTAATTTAGAACAACATGGATTAACTAGAAAATGGCTAGATTCCAAGTTAAGAGAGAATCAGATTTTTAAAATAGAAGACGTTATTTTAGCCAGTTATAATCCTGTTGATAGGAGTATTTATTTTGATTTAAGCGATGATAATTTAAAAAAAGATAGTGTAGATATCAGTGATGTTGAAGAATAGACCAATTAATTGGTCTATTCTAAATGATTTTATTAACTTTTATTCTTAGGTTCGATGTTTTTGCCCATCTCTACTAAATCATCAGCAATTTGCCTTTGGTATTCTTGGCTTATCCATCCAAATAGTGCAGGCATACTATGGGTACCTACATATCCCTTTGGAATATCTTCAGGTTCTTGGGTAGAGCCAAGTTCTTGTTCTAATATATTTTTAGCATGTACAAAATCATTTCCAGCACTTCCGGGGTTGTCACTAGCTTCATGGTTATAATTTTTCTCTTTAGGTCCTTGAGCCATCTGTTTATCCTCCTTTATCTTTTCTTATAGTTTGCTCTTTATAGAAGACCTTTATAATAAGTAAAAAATAACAATAAAAAAAAGTCCTTTCAAAATGAAAGGACTCTCTTTAAAATTCAACAGTTTGATTTGCTTTTCCAGAGAAGAAGATAGAAGTGATTTCATTATAAATAATATTAAATTTTTCTGTTTCTTCTTTCTTAAGATTTGCTTTTACAAAGAAGTGTTTATTACCTTGTTTATCTTCCTCTTCTGATAAAAAGACCTTATTATCACCAAACTTATTTTTAAGAATATTTGTAGTCTTCTCTAAAGCCTCTTGATAAGTTTTCACCTTTGCAAAACGATATTTTGACACTCTTTTTTTAATCCACATAACTTGTTCCTCCTTATGTACTTATTAAACAGAACATTCTACATTTTATATAAATTTCTAATAAAAATCAACTAAATGAATCATTTTTCTTGAATATGTATGATTTAAATCTACTTTAAACTCAATATAGGTTGATTGTGGAAATATAAACCAAATAAAATTCTATCTATAGATATTCAATTACAATGTGAAATTTAGTTGGATATTGGGACACCTTTAGGAATCAGGAGTCAGGGACCAGTTATCAGTAAAACAGACTGATTCCAGATTCCTGACACAAAAGTGTTACATTACCTTTCTATTGTTTCATTCTAGAGTTGTTTATCTATATAGAAGAAATAAAAAGAAAAATAAAAGAAGATAAACATGAATTTTTTAAAGAAAAAATATTAAAAATTGTAAAGCAACACATAGATAAGTTAGTAACTAATAAATTAATTGAGCATATTAAAGAACATACAATTGAAACAATTGAAAATTCTAGGAATATTAGTAGTGAAGAAATAAAAGATAAATATGCTGAATTAATAACAGACTATTATTTAAACTGTGAAGAGGAACTAAAAGAAATTATCAACTGAATTTAATATGATTTTTTCTTTTAAAGCTTTTTGAAAAGTAAGCGGTATATCAATTTAATCTAAAAATTATTATATCAAGCCAAAAATTTAATTAATAATAAGTATTTCAATAAATAGTACTAGCGTTTTTCCTGATTTTAAAAGTTTTCTTGATTTTTTGGTTACTTTTTCATCAAGGAAAAAGGTAACTCCCGACAGGCGAAACTAAATTTAAATCATAATTCCTCCCCATTAAGGAAATCATAAAATTGATATCTTTAATAAAAAGGAGTGTTAATATGTCTAAGCAGAAACTAAGCAAAGTAATGATAGAACAACTAAACCGATGGGGAGTTGAACATATTTACGGATTTGCAGGAGATACTATTTTAAAATTCTTTGCAGAACTAAATGATTCTCCAATTAAGCTGTATACTACTAAGCATGAGAGTGCAGCAGGACTGATGGCATCAGCTGAGTCGAAATTAAAGGGGCAACTATCAGTCTGTCTAGCAGATGGTGGACCAGGTACAACCAATATTCTCAATGGTGTTGCCGATGCTTATAGTGATAAAACACCAATGCTGTTAATTACAGGTCAGGTAGAGAGCTGGAATATGGGGACAAACTATGAACAATTTATTAAGCAGATGAATATGACCGATTCTCTAACTGTTTATTCAGCTCTGGTCACTAACCCTGAATCAATAGTGGATTTGATGGTTAAAGCAATGACTAAGGCAATAGTCGAAGGCGGAGTCAGCCATTTAGTGATTCCTATGGATATGTGGGATAAGGAAGTTAATGCTCAAGCTCGTGATTATTTACCTCATTTAGATGAGGCTAGATTACCTGATGATGAGCTAATTAATCAATCAGTAGAGGTGATAAACCAAGCTCAAAAGCCAGTGATATTATATGGTCGAGGTGCTAAAGGTTGTAGGGAAGAGCTATTAGAGTTTGCCAATAGGATTAATGGTGGGTTAATCAGTACCTTAGCAGCTAAAGGGATGATTGAATACAATCAACCATTATGTTTAGGTGGTTTAGGACATGTAGGAAATGAGAAAGCTGATAATCTATTGCAGGAGGCGGATTTAATTGTTATCTTTGGGGCTACTTGGTGGCCAATGGATAGTGTGCCAAGAGAACCCAAAGTTCTTCAATTTGATGCTATTAAAGAGAATGTTGGGATGACCCATCCAGTAGAATTAGGAGTTTTAGGTGAGTTAAGAAGTTCATTACAATTGTTATTAGAGAGGGTCTCTTCTAAGACTAATCAAGAGTGGAGAGTTAAGATAGAAGGTAGTAGACAGTTATTACTAGATGATTTATCAAGGAGATATGAGAATAATCAAAAAGGACTGTGTCCTAAAGAGGTTATGAAGATAATCTCTAACAATCTTTATGAAGATGAGATTATCACCTTAGATTCTGGTGATAGTGTAGTTTGGTTTGGTAAATACTTCAGTCAAAGGTGTGAAGAGGTTCTAATTTCAGGTAAGTGGAGAACTATGGGCTTTGCCCTACCAGCAGCACTCTCTGCTAAGATAAATTACCCTGAAAAGCCAGTTACCTGTATCATTGGTGATGGAGGGATAGCAATGGTCTTAGCTGAACTGTTGACAGCCAGAAGGTATAATTTGGCTATTAGAATAATAGTGTTGAACAATGGAGTATTAGCGATGGAAAGAAATAAGATGCTTTCAGCTAATTTAGAGGTAGAAGAGGTTGACTTAAGCAATCCTGATTTCATAAAACTAGCAGAAGCATCTGGGATTAAAGGGATGAGAGCAGAGAATCTTGAAGAGTTAGATTATATCTTAAAGCAGAATCAAGATATAACAGAAACTGTATTAATAGATATCCCAACAGCAGCTCCAATACCTGTAGGAACTAAATTAGAATCAAAGAAGGTAATTGAATTAGTCTAAATTTTAATAGATGGGTTGAAGCCTCAGACGAGTTAACAAGCGTCAGGGGCTTCTTTTTTTATAAACAGTAGTGGAATGAGGCTTAATGGGGATAATGCGACACTTTTAAGAATCAGGAGTCAGGAACCAGTTATCAGTAAAATAGACTGATTCCATATTCCAGATTCCTGACACGAAGTGTCGCTTTTTCTCTATATAACCTCATAATCTGCTAAGGTATTTTTGTAACGATTTTGAAGATAAGTACATAATATAAATTGAAATTAGCAAGAAGGGAGGAAGAGAAGATGGCTTATGATGACAACTATGTATTTATAATCTTCTTGATCTTAATTTTATTATTGCTAGGTACTTATTAAAAGTTTCTTTTAATTTGATTTATTTTTCTAATAAATAATATAAGGAGGTTTTATCCTAATGGGTGACTATGGATATGATGATAATGGAGTGTTTGTAATCTTCTTAATTTTAATCTTACTATTATTAGGTGGAGATTTTGGATATTAATAGTAAACAGGGGGATTGACCCTTGTTTTGATTTTAATTAACGAAAATGAATCTTAAAGCATAGTATAAAATGTAATTAGCAAGAAGGAGGTAGATAGAAGATGACTGATGATGACAACTATGTATTTGTAATCTTCTTAATCTTAATTTTGTTATTGTTAGGTACCTATGAATAACTTTTAGTCTATTTCTATCTCTATAATAAGTTTGAGGAGGTGTATTATCCTCATGGGTGACTATGGATATGATGATAATGGAGCATTTGTAATCTTCTTGATTTTAATTTTATTATTATTAGGAGGAGACTTTGGATATTAAGATCTTGATAGAAGCAAGGAGGTTTACCTCCTTGCTTCTTGCTATTTTTCTTGCTATTTTAAAGGGAGTAAATTTATTTAATCTTAAATTTAACCTCAGACTTAGCTTTAAAGTGGTTTAATAACTCTAATATCATCGATAGTCTTGCTCAGATATTAAGTTTGAGCTATGAGATTATAATAGCTTTTTAATAGATTTAGAGGACAAATAGATATTCTACAGAATATCTATTTATATATTACAGTTAGAGGGTGAAGAGTCTCAAATTGAGCTTCTTATTATTGTAACCTTTTTATCTAGGTTTTATTAGAGATAAATCAGCTTAAAGACACTTACTTTAATTGTATTTTTAGTTTTATTTTGTTATAATAGCAATAATATTAAAAAATGAATTATAAAGGAGGAAATTTTAGATGAGAAAGATTTTTAAAGTTCTAGTATTATCACTATTATTAATTCTTTTTGGAGTAAATTCTATATATGCTAATCAATCAATGAAAAAAGAGATTTTTATTCCAAAATTAGATTATTCCCATTTTAAACTAGATAATGGATTAGAGATTTATGTATTTGAAGATCACAAGATTCCTTTAGCTAAATTCTCTATCTGGTATAAAGTTGGTTCAGTTGATGAACCAGAAGGGATATCGGGGATTTCTCATTTATTGGAACATACTATGTTCTTAGGAACTGACAGTCTTGGTAAGAACCAGGTTCATCAATTGGTTAAAGCTGTGGGTGGAAGTAATAATGCTGGTACTTATTATGATTATACTACTTATTATGAAGAAGTTCCGTCAGCAAAGTTGGAATTAGCCATGGCAATTGAAGCTGATAGAATGAGAAATTTAAAGATTGATCCTAAGGAGTTTAATCGGGAAAAGGAAGTAGTTAAACAAGAGAGAAGAATGAGAGTGGAGAATAATGTATTCAGCTCCTCTTTAGAAGAGATACAGGCAAAGGCTTTTCAAGAATCTTCCTTGCATCATCAAGTTATTGGTTGGATGAAAGATCTTGATAATATAACATCAGATGATATTCGAGATTATTATACCAGATATTATGCTCCAAATAATGCTGTAATGGTAGTATCAGGTGATGTTAATCCAGAAGAAGTACATAATTTGGCTAAAAAATATTATGGTAGCTATCAGCCACAGGAGGTTAAGAGGCTAGAGACTATTGAGCCTGAACAGAAATTAGAGCGAGTTATTAAATTAGAGAAGGTAACTCGAGTACCAATTATTGCTATGCTATATAAGATACCTAAAGGAGATCATCCTGATATAGTGGCAATTAATGCTTTACTTGATATTTTAGTAAATAATTCTACTTCTAGAGTTAAGACAGAGCTTCAGAAGAAAAAAAGGATGATATTAGAGGCTGGAGGTTTTACAGTAGGCTTGCGTAAACCAGGTTATGCTCTATTATATACTGTACCGATTTCAGAGGGTATGGTCTATGATGTACGATATGAATTTGACCAAGAGCTAAAGAAGTTAATAGAGCAAGGTGTTCAAAAAAATGAGCTAGAGATAGTTAAAAAGAGAGTATTAAAAGACTTAATCTTTAGCCAAAAGGATATCTCTTCTGCAGCAGATACAGTGGCAACAAGTGTTGTTCGTTATAATGATCCAACTTTATATCAGAAAAATATTCAGAGGTTAAAGAACTTAACTACCAAGGATATTATCAGAGTAGCCAAAAAATACTTTGTAAGAGATAATAGAACTATTGGATATATTTTACCTAAGGATTAAGTAATAAAGTGAATTAAAAGGAGGTAAATTCATTGAAAAAATTGATTATAAGTATAATGTTATTATTAGCTTTCTTTCAAGTAACTTATAGTGAAACTGTTCTTGCAAAGGTTGAATATAATAAAGAATTATTTGAGAATTTGGCAGTTAATAAGAATAAAATTCCCCATATAGATATTCCAGATTATAAGAGGATAGAGTTTGAGAATGGTCTGATTGTATATCTAGTAGAAGATCACCAGTTACCTACTGTTGAGATTAAAGGATATATCAATGGGGGGAGAAGGCAAGAAGTCAAATCTTTGGCAGGAATTAGCTCCTTTATGGTTGAGATGATGAATACAGGGACTAAGCATTTTAATGAAAAAGAGCTAGCCAATTACAAAGATATCAATGGAATCGATTTTGGTTTTGGGGTAGAGAATGATTATCTTAGCTTTGCTGGTAGTGCTTTAAGTACAGACACAGAGGAGATAATCTCTTTGATGTCAGAAATATTGCAGGAGCCTAAGTTCAATGCTAACTATTTTACTAGAGTAAAACAGGAGCTGTATAGAGGCCTAGCCCAAGCTAAAACTCAGGAAAGTAATTTGCTAGATATGTATTTTTATAAGAATATATATAAGAATCATCCTTATTCCTTTGATGATGATATTGATTTGAATATAGCTGCTCTCTCTAATATTACTCCTGATAGCTTGCAAAGGTTTTATGATCAGAATATATCTCCTAGTAATACTATCTTTGCTATTGTAGGTGATATAGATACTAAGAGGATGGAGAAGATGCTCAACAAATATTTTAACCAATGGGGCATGATAGAAAAGGATGAAAAGCAAAGTACAGAGAAGAGTAAGTATCAGGAGCTTGAAGTTGAAATTAAAACTCCAGCAGTGGAGATTGATACAGAAAATTATGGTAGAGTAATCTTGGTTAATAAGCCTGATGCTACCCAAGCTAAAATTAAGATGGGATACAATTTCTTTGATAATAATTTTAAGGATAAAGTGGCCTTTACAATGGCTAACAGTGTCTATGGTGGAGGAGATTTTGAGAGTAGATTAATGGATAATCTCCGTACTAAAAAAGGTTTTGTTTATGGAATTAGTGCAACTGATCAGTATAATCAATTAGGTGGAGCGTATTATATCAGTACAGAGGTTAAGCCTGCAGATACTTATCAAGCCATACAGGAGATTAAAGAAGAGATGATCTCTATTAAAAATGGTGAAAAGAAGATAAAGGAAGATGAGTTATTTAAAATTATCAATCTATACAATGCCTTCTTCCCTAAGTCATATAAATCTAAATTGAGTGTAATTAATAGGATTATCTATAATGTTGAACTAGAAGGTAGGGATGTTGATTATATCAACAAAGTAATAAAAGAGTATAATCAATTGAGTGCTACTAAGGCTCAAAAGGTTTTTACTGAGTATAGTTATCCTCAAAGATTCTTAACAGTAATTGTAGGCAATAAAGAGAAGATTTTACCCAAATTTAAAGAGCAGGGGATTGATGTAGAGGTTGTAGAGGTTAAATAAATTATAGAGTTATAGCAGTTTTTGAAATAAATAATAGCATTAATAAATAATGAGCCACGAATTATCACAAATCAAACACGAATTATAATTGCTTTTAATGAAGTTTTTTTACTCGTGGATATTTGTGTAGCTTCGCGGCTCAAATTTTTTGATTAATCTTAAATTATTTAGCTATCTTTAATCTCGATTTTACAGAGGCTCTAACCTTATTTACAAAGTATTCATGTACTCTTAAATCTTCAGCTAATTCTGGATGAAAGGAGGTAGCTAGTAGGTTGTTTTGTTCTACAGCTACAATCTTGTTATCCAATTCTAGTAGTATATCAACATTATTAGTAACTCTATTGATATAAGGTGCTCTAATGAATATTAGAGGAATCTCTTGCTTAGAAATCTTAGGTATTAGCTCCATAGTTTTAAAGCTAGCTAGTTGATTTCCATATCCATTCCGTTTTACGCTAATATCCATCAGGTTTAAATGACTATCCTCACCATCAACCTCTTTAGCTAGTAATATCATTCCAGCACAGGTTCCCCAGATTGGAAGACCTCTTTTTGCTAAATCTATAATTGTATCCTTTAAATCAAAGATATTAAGTAGTTTTCCTAAGGTAGTGCTTTCACCACCAGGTAAGATTAAACCATCTAAATCTGCAAAATCATCCTTCTTCTTAACACTTAAGGGAGAGACATCAGCAATTTGGCTTAACATATTAAGATGTTCAGCTACTCCACCTTGTAAAGACAAGACACCAATTTTAAGCATAGTTATACCATCCTTTGTAATTAATAATTTACAATTTATAATGGGCAATGTACAATTTTAAAGGTTTTAATTGTCAATTGTACATTTTACATTGTAAATTTATTGGTTACCAACCTCGATGAGCTAGTTTTTCATTATCAGCTAAAGTACTGATATTGATTCCTACCATTGCTTCACCGATATTCTCTGATACTTCAGCAATAATCTTAGGATCGTCATAGTGAGCAGTAGCCTTCACAATTGCTCTAGCTCTTTTAGCAGGGTCTCCTGATTTGAAGATTCCTGAACCTACAAATACTCCATCACAACCTAATTGCATCATTAATGCTGCATCAGCAGGGGTAGCTACTCCACCAGCAGCAAAGTTAACTACAGGAAGTTTACCATGCTCAGCTACATACTTAACTAATTCAAAAGGAGCTCTTAACTCTTTAGCAGCAGCCATCAATTCATGGCTATCCATAGTAGTTAATCTTCTCATTTGAGAGTTCATCGTTCTCATGTGTCGAACAGCCTCTACAACATTACCTGTACCAGCTTCACCTTTAGTTCTAATCATACTAGCACCTTCACCAATCCGACGTAATGCCTCACCTAAGTTAGTAGCACCACAGACAAAAGGTACTTCAAATAACGTCTTATTGATGTGATTCTCTTCATCTGCAGGTGTTAATACTTCGCTTTCATCTATGTAATCTACACCTAAAGCCTCTAAAACCTGTGCTTCTACAAAGTGTCCAATTCTTGCTTTAGCCATAACTGGGATAGAGACTGCTTCAAGAATCCCCTTAATCATTGCAGGATCAGATGCTCTTGATACCCCACCTTCCTTACGAATATCAGCAGGAACTCTCTCTAAAGCCATAACTGCTACCGCTCCAGCTTCCTCTGCAATCTTTGCTTCTTTAGGAGTAGTTACATCCATGATTACTCCACCTTTTAACATCTGTGCTAAGTTTTTGTTCAATCCATATCTTTCATTCATATTTATCATCTCCTTTTTAAATTCAGTAATTAGTGATAAGTAAGTAGTAATCAGTAAAAATTCAAGATACTAAAATAATATCAAGGTTATCTTAAGTATTGTTTATTTATCTTAAATAATTGCTTCTTAATTGAGTAGCCAAATTATAATACTAGTTACTTCTCACTTCTTACTGTTTACTATTGACTGGTTTTAAGTTATAATAATTGTATGGGTTCAATTCTATAAAAAATGGTATTGTACCCATGAATTATTATATAACTAATTAAATTGTATTGTCAAGAGGGGTACAATAAAAAGTTAATAGTTGATAGTTAAAAATGCATAGTTAAAGACAGATAAAAGGTATTCAATGCTTGTTCAATAGAGGTTTATACTCTATCTATTATTTTTTCAACTATTAGCTTTACACTATACACTATCAACTGAAGTTGGGGGGATTGTTATGATTGAATCGATACAATTAGATAAATCTTCTTCTAAACATCTTTATATCCAGTTATATATTCAATTAAGAGGATTGATTGAAGCTGGTAAATTGAAGGAGCATAGTAAGTTACCACCTATTAGAAAGTTATCAAAGAGTTTGGGAGTCAATAATGTAACTATTGTCAACGCCTATAATTTATTAGAAGAAGAGGATTTAGTCTACAAAAAGGTCGGGAGTGGAACCTTTGTTGCAGCACAGAATCTTGTTGAGGATAGAGAGGATATCTATTTAGATGAAGAGGTATATATCGATGAGGATACGAAGTTTGTTGAAGGTAGAAGAGGGGGAGAAGAGCAAGATAGAGTGATTAACTTTGCTACAGCAGCTCCTACTCCCGATTTATTTCCTATTACACCTTTTAAGAGATTATTGAATAAAGTTTTAGATAGAGATAAAGGCTATGCCTTTGGTTATCAGAAGAGTCAAGGCTATTTACCCTTGCGTGAATCAATCTGTAAATATATCAAAAGATATGATATAAAGAGTAATATTGATGAGATTCAGATTGTTTCTGGAGCTCAACAAGGGATTGATATTTTAGCTAAGACCTTTTTAGATTATGGTGATACTGTCTTTGTAGAGAGACCGACCTATCCTGGGGCAATCTCTGTCTTTAAATCTAGACGTGCCAATATCGTTGATATCCCTATAACAAGTGATGGGATTGATATTGAGATTTTGGAAGCTGAATTGGATAAAGAGAAGCCTAAGTTTCTTTATTTGATGCCAAACTATCAGAATCCAACTGGGTATAGTTATTCTAAAGAAAAGAAGGAGAGGATATTGGAGCTGGCCAAGGAGTATGATCTTCTAATTATTGAGGATGACTGTTTGAGTGATTTAAGTTATGGTGAGAAGAATAATCTGTCATTGAAGTCGTTATCTGGTGATGGCAGGGTAATCTATATTAAGAGTTTCTCTAAAATCTTTATGCCAGGATTGAGGTTGGCCTTCTTGATTATACCTGAACGTTATTTCAATGATATCCTTCTATCGAAGTATATGTCAGATATCTTCACTGATGGTCTGGTACAAAGAGTATTAGATTTGTATTTTAGAGAAGAGATATGGGAAGACCAAATAAGTAAATTGAAAAAGACTTATCAACAAAGATATGAGGTTATGATAAAAGCTCTACATAAATACTTACCTAAAAGGGTTAAATACACTACTCCAGCAGGTGGTCTCAATCTCTGGTTAGAGCTACCTGAGAATATTTCAGGTAAAAAGTTACACGAAAGGGCTTTAAAGATGGGGGTCAATATTGCACCTGGAGAGGTCTTTTACTATAGTCAGAAGCAGGAGAATAGGGTTAGGTTAAGTATTGCAGCAGTTACTACTGAAGAGATAGATCAAGGAATAAAGTGTTTAGCTGAGCTGATACAGGCAGAGTTGGATGAAGAGAGTTATAGTTGGGATAACAGTATAATGCCTTTAGTTTAAAGACTAGACTTTCTGGAATATTTACTATATGAGTTAAAGCAATATTTTCTATTAATTTGATATAATTGAATATACTCTCTTTTTTTATTCTAAAGATTACTCTCCAAAAAATTTTGTTCTTAATAGTAAGGAATATAAATTTAAGAGCAAATAAAGGTAAAAAAAAGATTATATAGAAATAAAATCTTTAAACAGTATAATTAGGAGGGCAAAAATTGGGGGAAAAAGAGAAAATTCTTAGAATGTTAGATGAAGGAAAGGTGAGTGTAGAAGAGGCTAAAGATCTATTAAACTCTATAGATGGAGAAGATGAGACTAAAGAGAAAAGAAGAGTCAAATCTGCGCCTAGAGAAAGTAAATTGAATAAATTATGGTTATTTAGTGCTATTTTACTAATAGGAGGAATGATTGCGGGAGTTAGCTACAATAAAATAGTTGATCTAGATAATCGAGTTCAAGAGTCTAAATCACAAATTGAGGTAGCTTTAAAAAGGCGGTTTGATTTGATTCCTAATCTAGTAAATACTGTTAAGGGTTATGCTGAGCATGAAAAGAGTACATTAACAGAGGTAATCAAGGCTAGAAATGAAGCTGTCAATACATTGAAAACTGTTACAAAGCAGGAGAGCCTAACTAAAGAAGAGGTGCTTAAGTTATCTCAAGCTAACCACAGATTAAATAAAAGTTTAAAGAGTATGTGGGTTTTAGTAGAAAGGTATCCTGATTTAAAGGCAAAGCAAAATTTTGTTATATTACAAGACCAGTTAGAAGGTACAGAGAATAGAATTTCTGTGGCAAGGCAAAGATATAATTCTATAGTTAGAAAGTATAATTCTATGATAGATTTTTTTCCATTAAATATTATGGCTGTTATCTTCAATTTTGAAAAGAAAGAATATCTTAATTTTTCTAAAAAGGTTGAGAAGAATGTAGAAGTAGAATTCTAAAAATACAAGTTGTTTTAGATTTAATTAAGTATTTTAAGTTTATTAATATAACCCGTTGTGCTAGTTGAATTTAAATGTTAATGGTTTTTTATGGGTATATTGCGACACTTTTAAAATTAGCGTGAGTGGGTGTGTGAGTGTGAGTAAACCCTAATAAAAAGAAGTTTTACACACACTCACACTCATAGCTCACAC
>NZ_JBSQYM010000045.1:0-19011 GCF_055140805.1 Orenia sp. | reverse complement strand
CCTTTTAGGGTTGTCACCTAAAGGTTCTCTCATTTTTCTATTTTTATAAATGTAAATTTTACTTTAACAAATTATGGACTAAGTTAACGCGTATGATATATTAGTATAATAACTCTACTTATTATTCACTAATTGCTACTGGGAAGGGGGTGATGGCAGGAAAATCTTGAGCATTTAGCGGTATTATTATTTATATTTAGTTTGCAAGATTAAAAAATGAGAGGAAGTGTAGAAAATGATGAACAAATTGAGAAGAAGAATGAAAGCTGAGGAAGGTTTTACTTTAATTGAATTAATGATTGTTATTGCTGTATTGGGAATTTTGGCAGGTGTGGCTATTCCTAGAATAACTGGTGCTAGGACTAAAGCTATAGATTCTGTTCTACAGAGCACTGCTGTTTCTGTTAAAAGTGCTGTTGAGACATTTTATTCTGAGTATGGTGAATATCCAACAGTTACAGTTAACAATGACGATGAATTATCTGCGTTTAATTCTCCTAGTAATGGAGAGATGACTATGAAATTAACTCCTAGTCGAGCAGTTAAGTTGGTAAGCTATAGTAAACCTACTAGTGAAGATGCTGATGGTTCAATAGTTCTTAAGGATAAAGATGGTAAGAAACAAATAACAATAACATTAAGTGAAAAGAATGGTGCTAGTGTTGCAGAAAGTACTGTAGATTATACTGCTCCAAGTGGTAAATAATCAAATTACCATCATAGGAATATTCCTATGATGGTAATTTGATTTTCTTTAAGGGGAGGGTGAGGTTAATGTCAGTAATAACATTTATCTTGGGTTTAATCATAGGCAGTTTCCTAAATGTAGTAATTTATCGTGTGCCTAACGGAGAGTCGATTGTTTTTCCGTCTTCTCATTGCCCAAATTGTCAGACTAATTTAAAGATTTGGGATTTAGTTCCTGTTGTTAGTTTCTTGTTCAGTGGAGCTAAATGTCGTTATTGTAAAGAGAAGATTTCGTGGCAGTATCCATTAGTGGAATTGCTAACAGGAATTATTTTTTTGCTGTTATATTGGAAATATAATTTAAATATTGAATTATTAATATTTATAGTGTTAAGTTGTTTATTGATAGTAGTTAGTTTGATTGATTTCAAGTATCTGATTATCCCTAATCAGATTAATTATTTTGGAATTATAATAGGTTTTATTTTGAGTATCTTCTGTTTAAATCAATCTATCTACTCTGTATTATTAGGTGCTTTAATCCCAGCAGCTATCTTACTTTTAATAGCAATTATCAGCAAAGGTGGAATGGGTATGGGAGATGTTAAATTAATAGCGATGGTAGGTGCTTTTTTAGGTGCTAAGTATGGTGTAGCTTCCATTTTTTTGGGAGCATTGATAGGTTCTGTTGTTGGTGGAGGCTTAATGCTAACAAAAGTTAAAGGAAGAAAGGATAGAATCCCCTTTGGTCCTTTTATTTCAGTAGGAGCTTTAGTGATGATGTTGTGGGGAGAAGAGATTATTGATTGGTATTTGGAATTATTCAATTTAATATAAATGATAGGAGGGATTGATAAGTATGCCCTTCAAAGTTGATTTTAATCAGGAAGAAGGAGTTACTTTACTTGAAGTAGTAGTGGTAATTCTAATATTAACTGTTGTTTTGGTAGCTATATTAGGATTTCTAATTAATAGTATTAGAACAACTGATGATGATGAGAAATATTCTGAAGCGTTATTTTTGGCTAGATGGACTATTGAAAGTGTAAAGAGTATAGCACTAAACACCTACGACTTTACTATTACTAATTTAATAAGTGAATTAAAAAATCTTGATGATATTACTGTAGAAGGTGAAGAAAGTAATTTATTAACATTTACTTTGGATAGTCATCCTGATTTTGATATAAGTGTTAAGTTAGAAAATTATAGTGGTGAAGATTTAAAGAAAGTTAAGGTTAAGATTTTGTGGAATAATAGAAGAGGGAATTCACAAAAAGTAGAGTTAAAAACTTTAGTAACAAAAAGGTGATGTTATGAAATACACTAGTGATAAGGCGTTTACTTTGGTTGAATTACTAATTGTAATAAGTATTTTGGGAATTATCGGAATTATTGCAGGAAATTTATTGATTACTGGTTGGAAAACAGAAAAATTTAATAGAGAAAAACTATCTCTACAATCTGAGGCTAGGATAATACTGTTAAGATTGCCTAAAGATTTACGGCAAATAATGGAGATTGATGCAGGGACTACTTATATAAAAATTAAAGTAGATACAAATAGTGATGGGGATATAGAGGATAGTACTGATAAATATAAAAGATATGAATATGATAACAATAAGAATAGTATTAATTACTGGAGTATTCCTGCTACACCAATTACAGATGATAATGATGATGGTTGGCCAGATGATTGGGGAGATACCAATAGAGTATTTGCTAAAGGATTAGTTAAAAATTTAAAATTTGTTTTTAATGATAGTAAAAAAGAATTAGAAATTAAAATAGATTTTAGTCAAAATCCTAATAAAGAAGATATTGATAACTATAGTGTTCGAGATAAGTTTTTTTTAAGATTGTTAAATTAAACCTTATTTACGAAAGGGGGGAGGGAGAATGTTAAGAAATGAGGAAGGGTCAGCTTTAGCTCTTACTTTGTTTACTATTGTTATTTTATCTGTATTAACAATTGGAATTTCAAATTCTATAGTAAATGAAATTAAAGCGACGTCAACTGAGAAAGACCAGATGCAAGCTCATTACATAGCAGAAGCAGGTATAGAAAAGGCAATCTATGATATTAAGGCTGGAGATATACAATTAGGTGTTAATCAACCATTAACTCTTTCTGATGATGAACAATCTGCTTTAGATAAGACTAATTCATATTATAAAATCACTGATGGTGAGGATTCAAACTATGATTATCGTATTGAGGCTCATGGTGAAGTTAATGATATTACTAAGACAATAACTGTTATCTGTAATAGTAGTGGATATGGTGGTCTTTTTGATTATTCAGTTTTTTCAGAAGGAGATGTTACTTTTAAGAATAATACTGATTTATATATTGATAAACTAGGAAGAGGTGGCATCTATACTAAGGGAAATGTAACTTCGGGTGTACATTTATATGTACATGACACTCCAAATAATCCAGAAGATAGCTATGAAGTTTCTGATTTATATAATAGTAAATATATAAATGTAGATAAAGAAGATAAGTTATCATTTTTTGATTTTGATATTAATTATTTAAAACAAATAAAAGATGAGGATTATCCTGTATCTGAAAATAAACTTAATACCAAAAAAGGTCTTGATTTAAAGATTGAAATTAATGGAGACAGAGTTGTTTATATGGGTGGAGAGAATATTTATATAGGTAATTTGGATTTGATTTCTGATGGTGAAGGTGGAATATTATTTGTAGATGGTAATTTGGAATTGAAAAATGATACTGATATAAAAAATTATATAGTAATAGTTACAGGTAATATAATATTAAAGAATAATCTAACCATGCAGAATGGATTGTTATATTCAAAAGGTAATATTAGTGAAATTAAGAATAATTCTAATATAACAGGTACTGTAGCAGCTAAAAATGGAGTTAATTTTAAGAACAATACTACTTTAACCTTCGATAATTCTTATATATCTATTTTAGAAAAATACGGATTATTATCCCATTCAGAAGGAGATAATAGCAGTAATGGTTTAGAAATAATTTCTTGGAAAGAAAACTAATTATTTATTACAAAGCGAGGTGAAATAGTGGGATTATTAACTACTCTAAAGAAAAAAATTAGATTATTTAATAACAACAATATAATTGGATTAGATATTGGTGATCAATCGATTAAATTAGCTGAGGTCAGCACTAATAAGCAGGGGATAGTCTTAAATAATTTAGCTATTAGCCCTGTTCCAGAAGGTGCTGTCAAAAATGGAGATTTAGATGACATAATTAAGTTAGAAGGGTTATTAAGACAGCTTTTAAAAGAGAAGGAGTTCCAAGCTAGAAAGGTTGTTGCAGCAATCAGTGGAGAGCAGGTAATTAGCAGGATGATTGATGTTCCTGTGATGCCTATAGAGGAATTGGCTGCAGCAATCAAATGGGAGGCAAGTGAAAAACTACCGATTCGAATTGAAGATGTAGTTTTAGAGTATGAGATTTTAAGTCAAGCTGAAGATGATAGATATCAGGTCCTATTAATTGCAGTAAATAAAAAATTAATTAATAAGTACCTAACTCTCTTTAAATCATTGGAGCTAGAGCCAGTAGCAATCGAGATAGAACCAGCAGCTATAGCTAGAACTATTGGCAGATTGGGGCTGGCGGGGACTATTGGGGTGATAGATATTGGGACAAATACTACTGATATCTCAATTTTGGATAAAGGGAAGTTGTTATTTACTAGAAATATAGGATTGGGTGGAGAGAGTATAACCAATGATATTGCTGAGATGCAGGAATGCTCTTTTGAAGAGGCTGAGAGTTATAAAATAAGTACTAATTTATTTGAGCAGGAGGATATTAATTTAATTATCAGAAATTTGACCACATCTATTTATAGGTCTTTAGATTATTTTCAGGTACAATATAGAGGTTTTGATATTGACAAGTTAATTATTACAGGTGGTGGAGCCAATTTAATTGGTTTTGCTGAGTATTTAAGTAAGGAGTTTGAAATCAGTGTGGACAAGTTGAATTTGTTAGGTTATCTCAGCTCAGAGGTGGTCAGTGATAAATATCTATCAGAAGTAGAGCAGTTATTAGGTGTGAGTATTGGATTAGCTCTTAGGGAGGATGATGAAAAATGATAAATTTATTGCCTCCAGATTATCCAAGGTCAAAGACTATTAGTGAGAGAATGATGGTATTAATCCTTATATTTAGTATTTTGACTGTAATAGTATTTGGATCATCTTTTGTTTTAAGTATTGTAGTAGAACAAAAGACTCTTGAAGAGAAGATGGCTGTTGTTGAAGGAAAGATAATAGATATCAATGATCAACTAAAGAGTTTAAAGGGAATAGAAGTTAAAAAAACTCAAATAGAAGAGAGATTAACTAAGTTAGATCAAGCATTTAATCAAGACTTGGAATGGGTGATGATACTAAAGGAATTGAGTAGCGTGATCCCTAATAATACTTGGTTAACTAGTTTAGATATTACAGAAGATAGACAGTTTAAGATGGAAGGCTATATTTTATCTGGGAGTAAATTAAAAGACATAATAAAAAATTGCCAAAAATCAAAAATATTTGCAAATATTAATTTGAAGATATTTGATCAAAGAAATATACATTATTCTACAGATTATGAAGATGCAGAAGGGTTTTATTATGAGATTGATGGGACAATAGATAAAAGTTTAGATGACAGTCAATCAAAGGATAAGGGGTGAGGTCATTGTTAGATAAATTACAACCCCGAGAGAAGAAGCTGTTAATTGTTTTTTTGATAATAGCAGGATTATTCGGTCTTTATTCATTATATGGATTATATCAGTCATATCAGGAGAAGTTGAACAGTGATAAAGCAAGGTTAAAAAAATCAATAATATCATTAAAAGCGATGAATGCCAAGTTAGCTAAAAAAAATATTGTAGAGCATCAATATAAAATACTCTTAAAAGAATTGAATGAAAGAGAGAATCAATTTTTGAATCGAGATGAAAAGAACAAATTTCTAATAGATTTAAATCAAGTAGCTCTAAACACAGGGGTTAAAGTGTTGGGTATTCAACCACAAAAGACCGAGCTGGAAGAGCTTTATATCAAATTTCCGACAATTGTAAGGTTGCAAGGAAGTTATAGTGAGATAGTTGATTATATAGACCAGATAAAGCAATTAAGTTATATAACTAGGATAAGAGATCTAAATATTGAGCTGATAAGGGAAGGGGATTATTTACAGGCTAATATAATCATAGTGAGTTATGCCCTAGATAGGAAGGGGGTAGAGCAGTGAAGCTAGCTATACAGGATTCTAAAATAGTAAATATTTTAGAAGATAAACGAGTAATTTTATTTCTAATATTAATTTTATTTTTATCAAGTATGAGTGTATTGACTTATAGAATACTCTGTTTTTATAAAATTGGTGAAGAGCGAATTAACTTTGAACAAAATTTGAATAATACAGTTAAAGTAGCTGATCTATCGACTAAAGAGGATATAGCTCTAGAAGAAGCTAAAGTAACTAAAAAAACTAAAGTAACTAACAGAGAAAAAACTATGAATAATGAAAAAGTAGTAGCTAAAAACCCTTTTAAAATTTTATTAAAGAAGATTGAAAAAGAGAAGGTAGAAGATGATAAAATAGAAGGTAATAAAATAAAAGTGAGAAATATTGAGCTTCTAGGTATATTAAATAATCAATTCAGCAAAGTTGCTATTATCAAGTTTGGAAAAGAGAACTCTTTGGTTCAGATTATAAAGGTTGGTGAAGAGTTTGCTGGTTTAATTCTCAAAGAGATCAAAGATGATAAGATAGTTATGGAGAGTCAAGGAAAGAATTATATTTATACTCTTGGAGGTGAAGAGAATTAAAAGTAAGAGAAGAACTATAAGTGTAATTGGTTTTGTAGTATTAGTTACTTTGATTGTTCTAAGTTATTCTTCATTAGCAGCAGAGGATAAGATTAATTTAAGTTTTAAAGGAGTTGATTTAAGGGATGCTTTTAGAGCTTTAGCAGATGTAGCTAATATGAATGTAATTACAGATAGTACGGTAAAGGGAACAGTTACTGTAAACCTTAAAGATATATCATTTATGAAGTCGATAGAGCTATTAACTATGACCAATGGACTGGGTTATCGAGTTGTAGGTAATACAATCTTGATTGGTAACCCTGAGAGTTTAAGAGAAAGCTTTGATAAGAAAGTTAGCAAAGTATTCAAATTAGAGAACGCCGACCCTAAGGAAGTAAAGAAGAGTTTGACTATGTTTCTTAAGGAGGATTCAGTCAGGATTGATGATAGAACCAAAAGTGTTATAGTCACAGCCTATGAGGATAAAATAGGTGAGATAAAAAATGTAATTAAAGGTTTAGATAAACCAAGTAAACAAGTAGTAATCGAAGCTCGAATTGAGGATGTTTCCCGTGATAAATTAGATAATATGGGGATAGATTGGAGTTTTGCTACAGGAACTACTTCAAATGGTGCTTCAGTAATATGGGATAATGCTGATAGTAGTGATTCCAAAGAATCGAATGTGTTTGAAATTGGAGATGTAGGAATATCATATACAAGTCTATTAGCTGCTTTACATCAAAATGGTGATAGCACTACATTGGCTAATCCAAAAATTTCAACAATGGATGGTAAGGAAGCTGTTATTAATATTGGTCAAGAAGTACCAATTATCACCAAAGAAGAAGAGGATGATAAAATAACAACAAAAGTAGAATTTAGAGATGTAGGTACTGTTTTAAGACTTACCCCAAGAATTAATGATAATAATAATATCTCTTTAGATATTAGACCTGAAGTAAGTGAAGTTAGTGACTATGTTGATAATATGCCAGTAATTAACACTAAAAAAGTTGAAACGAATGTGAGAGTTAAAAATGGGCAGACTATTGCTATTGGTGGATTAATTTCTAATAATCAGATTGAGAAATTATCTAAAGTCCCTATATTAGGAGATGTGCCTATTTTAGGAAAACTATTTAGAAATCGTAAAATGACTAATGAAAAAAGGGAGCTAGTTATCTTTATCACTCCTAGGATTATTGATGAAAATGAAGGAGAAACAACAGAAAAAAATTCAACAGAGAGCCATAATACTGAAAATAAAAATCTTATAAATGCTAAAGAACCAAATGAATTATTCAGTAAAAATTTGAAACCTTATGAGTACCAAATTAAGGATGGAGATACATTTTGGAGTATAGGACGGTTATTTAAGATATCTTTTGCTAAGATTATGGTTTATAATAATATAGATTCGCCAGAGAAGTTAGAAATAGGTCAACGATTATTGATTCCAGTTCCTAAAAATCGTTATTATGAAGTTAAGTCCAATGATTCTATTAATAATATAGCTAAGAAGTATAATGTTTCTATAGATGATCTTAAGAGGATAAATGGAGTAGATGCTTTGCAAAATAAAGAAGGGGTCGAGTTGGTGCTTCCTGTGGAAGTAGAAGAGTAAATATTTAATTTCTTTAGGATAAGGCTTGTTACTTAATTAAGTAACAAGCCTTATTTCTTATTTATTTAAGTCAAGTCTCTCTTATATTTATTGGCAAGATGATTGAAGGATATGTTATAATTATAGCTGAGTATCAGAAGCAGTTTAGCAGTTATTAATAAGTAAAATAAGCAAATAATTGTTAATTAAAAACAATTTATATTATTCGGGAGGGTAACTATTATGGGTTTGATAGTAATGTCTTTGCTTATAGGGGTTTTAATTGCTTATAAAGGCTTATTACCAGAGAATTTATATAGTTTTACAGATAAGTTGACTTTAGTTGGATTATTTTTATTATTATTTACTATGGGGGTTAAAATCGGTATTAATTCAGAGTTAGTAAGTAACCTTAATGCTTTGGGATTTAAGGCAATGATGTTATCATTAGGAAGTATATCAGGTAGTATAATTTTACTGTTTATATTTGAAATTAAGTTTAATGGGGAGGATTAGGGATGTTAGGTGCTATAATAATTACTATAATATTAGGTGTTGCTTCTGGTTATTTTATTCTCCCAACTTCATCAATAGAATACTTGGATTCAGTTTCAACTATCTCTTTAGCTATCTTATTATTGGGAGTAGGTATAGATATTGGGAGAAATAAAGGGATAATAGATGATCTAAAAAGGTTGGGATTTAAGGTAATATTAGTGCCTGTTTTAATAGCTATAGGTAGTATAACAGGAGCAATTCTCTTTGGGATTTTAATTAAATTACCAGTTAATGAGTCATCTGCTATTGGTGCTGGATTTGGTTGGTATAGCCTTTCTGCAATCATACTGACTAAAACTTATAGTACAGACATTGGTGCTTTAGCGTTTTTAACCAATATATTCAGGGAGTTATTTGCATTAGTCTTAATCCCTATACTGGCTAAATTAGGGACTAAGATTACAGTAATTGCTCCTGGAGGGGCTACAACAATGGATACAACCTTACCATTAATCACTAAAAGTGTAAATGATGCAGAGATTGCAGTAGTTGCTTTTATTAGTGGTGCAGTGCTGTCTACACTTGTTCCAGTTTTAGTTCCCCTGTTAATTTAGTTGTAATTAGAAAATAATAAGTTTAGAGTTATTTTTTAAAGAGTGATTTAAACCACTTAATAGGTGCAGGTACTTTGAATCCTCCACCAACAGCTTTCATATCATCGTGTTCATTTTTAGACCAAGCAAATAAAAAATCAATCTTCATATTATAACCTCCTTTTATGTAGGTTTAACTTACTATTTACATTATGAGAGAGCAATGGTTTTGGTTACAAGTTTTTAAAATTTATTTTCAGTATAAGTTTATTATACTCAGTTTGTTATCCCCTTTAGTCCATTTTATTCCATTTGAGAAAAGGAGATTAGTATTGAGTATAGAATTATTATTAATTGCGGGGATTTTTTGTGTTTTTTGATATTAGAGATAAATATATAATTCTTTTATACTTTTTAAAGTTTATTGAAATAATAAATCTGTATAATATCTATAAGGAAATGGGTGATAAGGATATGGAATTTGAACATTTAACTGTATTATTAAAAGAGACTATAGATTATTTGAATTGTAAAGAAGGGGGGATATATGTTGACTGTACTTTAGGCGGTGCTGGTCATTCTGAAGAGATAGTCAAAAGAATTGGTTCTAATGGTAGATTGATTGGTATTGATCAGGATAGTGCAGCAATTACAGCAGCTCAAGAGAGGTTGAGTAAGTATCAGACTCAGATAGATTTAGTCAAAGATAATTATCGTAATTTGGCTTATGTGTTAGATGATTTAGCTATAGATAAGGTAGATGGTTTTGTCTTTGATTTGGGAGTATCATCTTATCAGCTTGATACTCCAGAACGGGGCTTTAGCTATAACTATGATGCCCTCTTAGATATGAGAATGAATCCTGACAGAGGTAGAACTGCAGCCGATTTGCTTAATAATCTATCTCAAGATGCATTAGCAGAGATTATTACTGAATATGGTGAGGAGCGGTGGGCAAGTAGAATTGCTGAGTTTATTGTTGAATATCGTAAAGAAGATAAGATAGAGACCACTTTTCAGTTAGTAGATATAATTAAAGCAGCTATTCCAGTTGGGGCAAGGCGTGAAGGCCCTCATCCAGCTCGAAGAACCTTCCAAGCTTTGCGGATAGCTGTCAATAACGAATTGGGTATTATTGAAGATGCTATTAAAGATGCTGTGTCTAGGTTGAATAAAAAGGGAAGAATCAGTATTATTACTTTTCATTCCTTAGAGGATAGAATAGTTAAACATACCTATAAAGAACTGGCTAAGAAGTGTACATGTCCACCAAAGTTCCCAGTATGTACTTGTGATACTAGGCAAGAAGTCAAAATTATAACAAGGAGTCCAATTGAGCCAAGTCCAGAAGAAATCAGTCAAAATCCAAGATCTAGAAGCGCTAAATTAAGGGTAGCAGAGAAGCGATAAATTGTTCTAAAATAGAAGGTTGGTGAATAAAGTTGGTAAAGAGACCTAGAAGAGAATATCTTGATCATCACCAAGGTGGAATTAGACGGAATGCTCAACATAAAGTCAGACAAAAGCAGGATAATAATACCTTTAAACTGATGTTCTTTTATAGCTTTTTGCTCTTTTTAGTAGGGGTAGTTTTCATCATATATATTAATCAGTATGTTCAGGTATCTAGACTTAATTTTCAGGTTGAAAGGTTAGAAGAACAGAGGGATGAGTTAAAGACTGAAAAGGCTTATTTACAATTGGAGATATCTAGCTTAAAATCTTTGCAAAGGATTGAAGAGATTGCTAAAAATGAGCTGGGAATGGCAGAGCCTAAAGATATAAATTATATCGTTATGGCAGAGCCTAAAGAGAATAAAAGTAAAGATATAAATCTAGCTAAAAACAGAGATAAAGAAACAAAACCTGCTAAGAAGGGGATTAAAGATAGAATATTTGCTTGGTTTAACAATATATCTCAAGTTCAGGCAGGAACTTTGGATGAATAATCTCTATTTATAAATTAATATCTTAACAAATATATATTTTAGTAGGGGGCACTAATAGAAGTTAAAATCTGTATAAAATCCTCCTAATAATTGGGCAAGGGGGTAGTTAGTTGAGAAATTTAAGATTAGAGACCAAAAAGAGGATTAATTTTTTATTTATAATTTTAATGGCTGTAATGTTATTTTTAATAGGTAGATTTTCATGGATACAGATTATAAGTAATAATTTGTATCAAGAGAAGGCTTTAGGACAGCGTTTAAGGGAGTTAAAGGTTGAGCCTAAGCGTGGAATAATTTATGATAAAAATGGGGTGGAATTAGCAGTTAGTGCTAGTGCTGATACTGTTGTAGCAATACCAAAAGAGATTAAGAATCCAGAAGAGACAGCAAGAAAGTTATCTGAAATTTTGGATCAAGATCAAGATAAAATCTATAAGAGGATAACTAGAAAGGCTGCTGCTGTATATATATCTAGGAAGATAGATGATGAACAATCTAAAGCTATTAGGGAGTTAAATTTAGATGGAATAACCTTTACTGAGGAGACTAAGCGTTTTTATCCTAAGGGGATGTTGGCTTCACACTTATTAGGTTTCTCAGGTGTAGATAATCAAGGACTACAAGGTTTAGAATTGTCTTATGATAATCAGTTAAAGGGTAATCCAGGAAGAATCTCTATTGAGAGTGATGCAGTTGGGCGTAAGATTCCAGAAGGAATTAAGGATTATAAAGCTCCTGATGATGGGAATAATATTTACTTAACAATAGATAATGTACTTCAATATATAGCGGAACGGGAACTAGATAAGGCCTTAACGAAACATACTGCTGAGGCAGCTACTATTGTAATGATGGATCCTAATACTGGGGAAATTTTGGCTTTAGCAAATCGGCCAGCTTATGATCCTAATAATTTTGCTGAATATTCGCCAGGATTATGGAGAAACCGTGCTGTTTCTGATACCTATGAACCAGGCTCTACTTTTAAGATTATTACTACTTCTGCTGGCTTAGAAGAGGGAGTAGTTCATCCTAATGATAAATTTTTTGATCCAGGATATATAGAGGTGGCAGGTCAGATTATTCATTGCTGGAAGAGTGGGGGGCATGGTAGTCAGACCTTTGCTGAGGTTGTACAGAATTCTTGTAATCCTGGTTTTGTTCAAGTAGGGCAACGTCTAGGAAAAGAGACTTTCTATAAGTATATCAAGGCCTTTGGTTTTGGAGAAAAGACTAATATTCAATTTCCAGGTGAAGCTAAGGGATTAATGTATACCTTACCTCAAATTGGACCAGTAGAGTTGGCTACTATGGCTTTTGGTCATGGGGTTTCAGTTACTCCAATTCAACTAATAACTGCGGTATCGGCAGTGGCAAATGGTGGTCAATTATTAAAGCCTCACCTAGTTAAAGAGATTAGAAGTACAAATGGTAAATTAATCAAGAAGATAGAGCCAGAGCCTATTAGAAAGGTTATTTCTAAAGAGACTGCTAAAACTGTAAGACAGCTTTTAGTTGGTGTGGTTGAAAATGGTTCGGGACAGGCAACAAAATTAGATGGATATGAGATAGGTGGTAAGACAGGGACAGCCAAATATTATGGGCAGAGGAAGTATAATGTCTCTTTTATAGGAATGCTTCCAGCAGATAAGCCAGAAGTGGTTGCTTTAGTTGTAGTTTATGGTTTAACAAGTGAGCCTCATTATGCCTCTCAAGTAGCAGTTCCTATCTTCCATAATGTCATTAAAGATGCTGTAAGATATCTAGAAATACCGCCAAAAGAAGATAAGAAAGATGGAGAAGATGAGAAAGAACGTATCAAAAGAGTAAAAGTTCCTAATGTTAAGAATTTATCTTTAAATATAGCTGAAGAGATGTTAGCGAAACAAGGACTAAAGGTGAAATTAGAGGGAGAAGGAAAGGTTATTGTTGATCAAGTTCCTAATCCTGAAGTAGTTGTTAATAAAGGAAGTACAGTTATATTATTCTTTGATGGTGCTGAGAAGAACAAAAATAGATATAAAGTTACTGTACCAAATTTAAAGGGGATGAGAGTCAGAGAAGCAGCTAATATCATGAGTGATTTGGGCTTGCGATTAAAATGGCAGGGCTCTGGAGAAGTTGTCAAACAACGACCAGTAGCAGGTAAAACTGTTGACTCTGGAGAGTATATTACAGTTTGGTTAAGATAGAAACTGTGAAACTTTATATTTTAGGTGATAGTGTATAGTTTACAGTTGATAGTTTTTTTAGGAGTGTTAAATTTCTTGGAAGATAATCATTAATCTTTTAACTATACACTATCAATTATCAACTTTTAACTGAATTAAAGGGAGGCTTAAAATGCTTAAATTACAGGAACTACTTAAAGTGTTAGAGTATCAAGAGTTTAATCAAGGTCTAGATATAGATATTGCAGGGATAACTTATGACTCTAGGAAGGTAAAGGAAGGATATTTATTTGTAGCAATTACTGGATTTAAGTCTGATGGACATGAATTTATTATGGATGCAATTGAGAATGGAGCAAAGGCTGTTGTTGTAGAAAAGGATATTGAGGTTAGTGGGGTTCCAGTAATTAAAGTAGGGGACTCAAGGAGGGTCTTGGCTCAATTAAGTGCTAAGTTCTATGGATATCCATCTCAAGAGCTAACAGTGGTTGGGGTAACAGGTACTAATGGTAAGACAACAACTACCTATTTAATCGAAGCTATGCTAAAAGAGTTAGGAATTAAGACAGGGTTGATTGGTACTATTAAGACTAAGATCGGTGATAAAGAGGAGGATGCAAGTAGAACAACACCTGAATCTGTAGATTTACAGAGAATCTTTGCTGAGATGCTAGAGGATGGAGTGACCCATGCAGTAATGGAGGTCTCTTCTCATGCATTAGAGTTAGACAGAGTATTGGGAGTTGAGTTTGATCGTCAGGTGTTTACTAATCTTAGTCAAGACCATTTAGATTTTCATGAATCATTTGAGGACTATCTAGCAGCTAAGATTAAATTATTTAAGATGAATGATAAGCCTTCTATAATTAATATAGATGATGCTAGAAGTGAAGCTATTATTAAAGAGGCTAGAGGTGAAGTGGTTGGCTATAGCATCAACTCTGAATCTAACCTTAAAGCAGAAGATATTGAAGTAACTCAAAAAGGGGTAAGTTATAATCTAAAAACTGGTCAGGAGAAGCTAGCAATCAAATTAAACCTGACAGGGCGCTTTAATGTCTATAACTCTTTAGCTGCTATTGGAACTGTATATAGTTTAGGTTTTAACTTAGCGGATATTAAGAAAGGAATTGAGAAGATTGAAGGAGTACCAGGTAGATTTCAAGTTATAGATGAAGGTCAGGAATTTGGGGTGATAGTAGATTATGCTCATACTCCTGATGGGATGGAGAATGTATTGAAGACTGCTAGTGAATTTACTAGGGGGCGTAAGATAGTAGTCTTTGGTTGTGGTGGAGATCGCGACAAAACTAAAAGACCTATTATGGGGAGAATTGGAGTAACTTTGGGGGATTTTGCTATCGTTACCTCTGATAATCCACGTAGTGAAGAGCCGATGGCTATTATTGATGATATTAAAGTGGGGATTGAAGAGGAAGATAAGGTAGAAGGTGAAGAATACATTATTATTGAAGATAGAGCCACTGCTATTAAAAAAGCAATCAATCTTGCCAAGAGTGATGATATAGTGATTATCGTAGGAAAAGGTCATGAGACTTATCAGATACTCAAGGATAAGACGATTGATTTTGATGATAGAGAGATAGCTAGGGAAGCGATTAGAAGTGCAGTGACGAGTGATTAGTGTGAGTGTCAGGAAAAGCTAACACCACAAACACACTACTGACACTTAAAGGGGTGATATTTTGGAGACTCTCTATTTAGAGGAGATAGCTAAGGCTATTTCGGGAAAAATTATAGGAGATAAAGAGATAAAAGTAGATAATATTTCTATAGATTCTCGTCAGATTAAGCAAGGTGATTTATTTATAGCTATTCAAGGTGAGAATTTTGATGGACATAATTTTGTGATGGATGCCTTTGCTAAAGGAGCAAGTGTAGCTATAGTTTCAACAGAGGTTGATTCTAATATAGATAATACTTTAATTAAGGTAGAAGATACCACTAAAGCATTGCAGGATTTAGCCCATTATTATCGAAATAAATTTGATATTACTGTAGTTGCAGTAACTGGTAGTACAGGTAAGACTACAACTAAGGATATGATTTCTGCAGTTTTAGCAACAAGCTATAAGACCTTAAAGACGGCGGGGAACTTTAATAATGAAATTGGTCTTCCTCTAACCCTCTTTCGTTTAGATAGTAATTATGAAGCTGTTGTAGTTGAGATGGGGATGAGAGCTTTAGGTGAGATAGGTCTTCTTGCTAAGATAGCTGAGCCAGATATTGGAGTAATTACAAATGTTGGTGTGGCTCATATTGAGATATTAAAGAGTGTTGATAATATTGCTAAAGCTAAATCGGAGTTGATAGCTACTTTAAAAGAAGGTGGAGTAGCTATTTTAAATGGTGATGATGATAAGGTCAAAGATATGGATAGGCTAACTAAGGCAGAGGTTATTAACTATGGTCTAAAGCAGTATAATAAAGTGAGAGCTTTAGATGTAAACAGTTTGGCAAATGGCACCATCTCCTTTGAATTAGTCATAAGGGATATGGACTATCAAGAGACTGTTATTTTACCTATTCCAGGAAGATATAATGTTTATAATGCTTTGGCTGCTATCTCAGTAGGCTTAGCTTTTGATATTTCTTTAAATAAAATAGTAGATGGACTAAAGAATTTTGAATTAACCAAAATGAGAAGTCAAATTTTGACCACTGAAGATGGTCTTAAAATTATTAATGATACTTATAATGCCAATCCAGCATCAATGAGAGGGGCTATAGATACTTTATTTGATATTGGAGGAGAAAGAAGGATAGCTGTCTTGGGTGATATGCTAGAATTAGGCGATATAGCTGTAGAAGAGCACCAGAATATAGGTAGGATTCTTGCTGAAAAAGGGCTAGATTATCTCTTCACTTATGGAGAATTAGGAGCTTATATTGGAGAAGGTGCTAAAGCTAGTGGAATGGACAATTCATCTATCTATATCTATCAAGATAAAGAAAAATTAATAAAAACTTTATTGGAGATTATAACTGCTAATGATACGATTTTAGTAAAAGCTTCAAGAGGGATGGAGCTTGAGGTAGTTTCACAGGCATTATTAGAGGATTAGGGAGTGATAGTAATGATTGACTTAATATTTGCAGCGACTATAGCGTTGATTATCACATTATTAACTGGACCATTTTTAATAAACTGGTTGAGGGTAATGAAGTTTGGACAGAGTATTAGAAAGGTTGGCCCTCAAAGTCATCAGAAGAAAGCTGGTACTCCTACTATGGGGGGGATTATAATCATCTTGGCTGTAGTAATAGCTACTTTAGCTATTAGTGAGATAAGTCAAGAGGTTGTTCTAGCTTTATTTGTACTGCTTGGATATGGTTTTTTGGGTTTGTTAGATGATTCGATTAAGATAATCAAGAAACAGAATGAAGGATTAACTAGTAAACAGAAGTTATTGGGTCAGATTATAATTGCTGGAATATTGGCTTTTTTCGTGCTAACTAGATTAGAGATAGGAACTGATATTTTAATTCCTTATCTACAGCGAAGTATTGATTTAGGTAAATTATTTATTCCCTTTGTTATTGTAGTTTTAGTAGGGGCTTCAAATGCTGTGAATTTAACCGATGGTTTAGATGGTCTGGCTGCAGGTGTTACTATTATAGTTACAATTACCTATGCATATATTCTATATCAATTTGGAGCTAGTGATTTAGCTATCTTCTCTACGGCCATTGCAGGGGCTTGTTTAGGATTTTCTTGGTTTAATAGTCATCCTGCTCAAGTATTTATGGGTGATACAGGTTCATTAGCTTTAGGAGGAGCATTAGCTGCTTTATCGGTTTTAACTAAGACCGAACTCTTCTTATTTATTATAGGTGGAGTTTATGTAATGGAAGCTACCTCAGTAATGATACAGGTAGCTTACTTTAAGATTACTCGTCGCCTATATCAAGAAGGTAGAAGAGTCTTCAAGATGACTCCTATTCATCACCACTTTGAAAAGAGTGGATGGGCAGAATCGAAGGTTGTCGTTAGGTTTTGGATTATAGCAATTATATTATCATTAGTAGGATTATTGGGTTTTGCTAAGTTGAGTTAAGAAAGGAAGATAATATGGAATTAAAAGATAAGCTAATAACAGTTGTAGGGTTAGGTAAGAGAACTGGTGTAGAGACAGTTAAGTTTTTAGATAAACAGGGTGCCAAGATTATAGTTACTGATACTAAACAAGAAGCTCAATTAAAGGAAGAAATTGATGCGTTGAAGGGATGTAAAGTCAACTTTGATTTAGGTGGACATACTTTAGATTTAATTCTAAAATCTGATTTGATTATTATCAGTCCTGGAGTACCGACAGATATTTCTCTGTTACAAGAGGCAAGGAAATCTAGAATAGAGATAATTAGTGAAGTAGAGCTTGCTTATCATTTCTGTAAAGCTCCTATAATTGCTATTACAGGTACCAATGGTAAGACTACGACAACGACTTTGATTGGGGAGATATTTAAAGCTACTGGAAGAAAGACTGTAGTTGGTGGGAATATAGGTAGAGCATTGATTCAGGATGTGCCTAAATTAGAGAAAGAAGATATTGTAATAGCAGAGATTAGCTCCTTCCAATTAGAAGAAATTAAAGAGTTTAGGCCAAATATCAGCCTTTTCTTAAATATTACACCAGATCATTTAGACCGCCATGGTAGTTTTGAAGCATATATTGAGGCTAAAAGAAAGTTACTTATGAACCAGACCAAAGATGATTATACTATCTTAAATTATGATGATCCTATAGTTAGAAAATTTGCTGATAATACTCAAGGGCAAGTGATATTTTTCAGTCAGCAAGAAAAATTAGTAAATGGTATTTATTTAAAAGATAATAAGATAGTAGCTAATTTTTTAGAAAGAGAAGAAGAGATTATTGATATAAAGGAGATTGGAATTAAAGGACCTCATAATTTGGAAAATGCTTTAGGTGCAGTGGCTAGTTCTCTATTAATGGGAGCTAGTAAAGGTATATTAGTAGGTGTCCTAAAGAACTTTTCTGGGGTGGAACATAGAATTGAAGAGGTAGCTGTGATCAATGGTGTTCGATATATTAATGATTCTAAAGGAACAAATCCTATTGCTTCTATGAAGGCAATAGAGACCTTTGATCCACCGTTAGTTATTATCGCAGGTGGAAAGGATAAAGGGTCTGAATTTGATGATTTTGCTAAAGTTATTAGAGAGAAGGTTAAGGGTGTAGTCTTATTAGGAGAGACTTCTGATAAAATTGAAGCTAGTCTCAAGAAGATAGGATATGACTCTATTTACCGTGTTGAGAGTATTCAAGAGTCAGTTAAAGTAGCTACACAGTTAGCTTGTGGTAAAGGTATTGTCCTATTATCACCAGCTTGTGCTAGTTGGGATATGTTTGATAATTATGAGCAAAGAGGAAGAGAATTTAAAGAAGCAGTAAGAGCAGTTGACAGTGTACAGTTGACAGTTGATAGTTAAAAAATAAAGAGCTCAAAACTTTCATATAGTACTGATTACTATATATATAGGTGTCCAAGTCTAAAGTGTAATTTAATGGTTATATTGTGACATTTTCGTGTCAGGAATCAGGAATCTGGAACCAGTGTTTATAACTGATTCCTGACTACTGATTCCAGATTGCTAAAAGTGTTACATTACCTTTCTATTATTTCATTCTAGA
>NZ_JBSQYM010000044.1:0-19125 GCF_055140805.1 Orenia sp. | reverse complement strand
GTTGCTGAAAGTTATCTTTTAAGGTTTTTAGTTAAGAACTTAAAGGTATTAAATTATTAGGATATTTAAATTACATTCTAGAGTTGTTTATCTATATAGACGTTCAATCCTAGAATAAAGCTTATAGGATTTAACTCTTTACTCATCACTTGTTACTCGTTACGGTCATTCAAATTTATAGTAAAGTTGAATGACTATAGAAGGAGGAGGTTTAAAATGGATGAAGAATTAAGGCTCTTTATTGCTATAGAACTAGAAGGTCTTGTTAAGGAGAAGTTAGAGAAGATTAAGAATATTTTAAGAGATTGTTCTTTACAGATAAATTGGGTTGATAAGTATAACTTTCATATTACCCTTAAATTCTTGGGTGAAGTTGAAGTGGATAGCCTTGATGTTATTCAAGAGAAGTTATTAGAGCTAAGAGGTAAAATTGGAGAATTTGATATTAGAATTAAGGGATTAGGTGCTTTTCCCAATATAGACTATCCTAAGGTAATTTGGGCTGGAATTGAAGATGGAAAAGAAAACTTAAAGAAGTTACAACAGCTACTTGAAGAGTCAATGTTAGCTTTAGGCTTTAAGGCAGAAGCCCATACTTATATTCCTCATATTACTTTAGGAAGGACAGGGCGTCAAGAGAAGAACTTCACTTTAATTAGTAAGAGACTTCAAGGATTTCCTTTTGAAATTGACTGTGAACAGAGAGTAAAGAAGATATCATTAATGAAGAGTAGACTTACAAATAAGGGTGCTGTTTATAATTCTTTATTAGAGATAGAATTATAGAATTTTGAGAATAAAATCCAGAAACTTTGATTAAATATCCTTAGTAGTAAAGACATTTTATGTAATTGCTTTTTAAAAAGATATATAATATAATATTATCATATTGAGAAAAAGTATTGATTATTTCGGGCTTTTAGGCTTATTATTAATAGAAGGAGTGAATAGTATGTCATTAGCAGAGAAGAAGAAAGCTTTAGAGAGAACCCTTAGCCAGATTGAGAAGGAATTTGGTAAAGGATCAATTATGAAGTTAGGTGAAGCTAAGGTAATGGATGTGGAGGCCATCTCTACAGGGGCTTTATCTTTGGATGTAGCTTTAGGTGTAGGCGGTGTTCCTAAAGGAAGAATTATAGAGGTTTATGGTCCAGAGAGTTCTGGTAAGACTACAGTAACCCTACATATGATTGCGGAGGTGCAAAAAGAAGGTGGAGTAGCTGCTTTTATCGATGCCGAGCATGCCTTAGATCCTAAATATGCTCAGAATTTAGGGGTAGATATTAATGAACTTTTAGTATCTCAACCTAATACTGGAGAAGATGCCTTAGAGATATGTGAAGCACTAGCTCGTAGTGGCGCTGTAGATTTAATTGTTGTTGACTCAGTAGCAGCTTTAGTACCAAAGGCTGAAATTGAAGGTGAGATGGGAGATGCTCATGTTGGGCTTCAAGCACGTTTGATGTCTCAAGCGATGAGAAAATTATCTGGTGTATTAAGTAAATCAAAATGTACTTGTATCTTTATCAACCAAATCCGTGAGAAGGTTGGAGTTATGTTTGGTAGCCCAGAGACTACTTCAGGTGGACGAGCTCTTAAATTCTACTCTTCAGTTAGATTAGATGTTAGAAGAAGGCAGACAATTAAAGATGGTGATGAATATCTAGGTAATAGAACACAAGTAAAGGTAGTTAAAAATAAGGTGGCAGCTCCCTTTAAGACTGCTGAATTTGATATTATGTACGGTACTGGAATTTCGGCAGCAGGTTGTATCTTAGATATGGCGGTAGAAGAGGATATAGTTGATAGGGCTGGTTCTTGGTACTCTTATGGTGATGACCACCGAGAGCAAGGTAGAGATAACTTTAAAAATTATTTAGATACTAAGCCGGAACTATTAAAAGAGATTGAGCATAAGGTTAAGGTTAAGCTAGGAATAATTGAAGAAGAGGCTCAGCCTGAACAGGAAGATAAAGATAAAACTAAAGCTAAAAATGATAGTAAAGGAAAGAAAGAGAACAAGGAGTCAGCTTAATGAAAAAGAACTTTAAAGTTCTTTTCTAAGAAACTATGAATTATTTTGTTAGCCACAGGTTTAAACCTGTGGCTAGTATCATATATAGAATGTTTTATTCAATAGAGATTATGGGGTGTTAAGGGTAATGAATTTTGTTGGAGAAATAACTAAGATTGAAGCTCAAAAGAGGGATAATGGTAGATGCTCGGTCTTTGTTGATGGTGAATTTTTAGTAGGGGTAGATGCAGAGTTGATCTATAAATTTAAGTTAAAGAAAGGCTATAAGTTAACAGAGGATATCTTAGAGTATATCTTAAATCAAGAAGACTTTATTCAAGCTAAAAAGGCTGCTTTTAACCTCTTATCCTATCGGCAGAGAAGTTGCCAAGAGCTAAGGGGAAGACTGGCTGATAAAGGTTTTGATGAATTTATTATTGAACAGGTAATTAAGGTATTAGAAAGGTTGAATTATATTAATGATAGAGAATTTGCAGGGGCTTGGATTAGAGATAGAATAACTAGAAATTATGGTCCTTGGGTGATTAAAATGCAACTTAAAGAAAAAGGGGTTGATGAGAGAATAATTAAAGAAGAGCTAGCCGCTGAATATAGTTATGAACTCCAGTACCAGAAGGCTTTTAAGTTGGCTAAGAAGAAGGAAAAACGATATCGTAAATATGATGACTGGGAGAAGCGAAATAAGTTATCCCAAGCCTTACAAAGAAAAGGGTTCAGTTTTGATATTATTAATCTAGCTTTAGATGATTTAGATAAGGAGTGATTGAATGAAGCTCTTGTTTTTGACAGATACCCATATTAGAGGAACTAATCCCAGCAGAAGATTGGATGATTTTAAAGAGACTCTATTAAGAAAGTTAACAGAGGTAAGAGAAATTGCAATTGAAGAAGAGGTTGATTATATTCTCCATGGTGGTGACTTATTTGATCGTCCTGATACAGCCCCCTCTGTAGTTGGTGAGTTTGTTAAGGTATTAAGGACTTATCCTAAACCGATTTATATAGTCGCAGGAAATCATGATTTATATGGACATAATCCGCAGACCTTACCACGAACAATGTTAGGATTACTGATAGCTTCAGGGGTTGTTAATTTGATTCCTGATGAACCAATTTTATTAAATGATGATAACGGTACAATTTTACAATTATCTGGAAAGAATTTTGATTATACCATAGATAATAAGAACAGTGATGCTTATTATGTTAAAAAGGGTAGTAGTGCTGATTATGCTATTCATATAGTCCATGGAATGTTGTTGGACAGACCATTTTTTGAATCTGGATTTACTTTGATTGAGGATGTAGAGACAGAAGCAGATATTACTATTGCAGGTCATTATCATTTAGGGTTTGGGGTAAAGGATTATAAAGGTAGATACTTTTTAAATCCAGGCTCTTTGGTAAGGGCAAGTGCTGATATCAAAGAGATTAATCGTACTCCTCAAGTAGCTATTATTGATTTAAAGGATGAGATTAATATTAATTTAAGAAAGCTAAAATCGGCACAAAAAGGTAAAGCGGTTTTAGACCGTACTGCTATCGAGGAAGAGAAATTTAGAGATAAGAAATTAGCAGAATTTATTAGGCAGATCAAGGCTTCCGATGAATTTAAGGTCTTTAGTATCGATGCTATTTTAAATAAGATAGCCAGTAATAAAGGTCTAGAAGATGGTACAATCAAAGAAGCATTACATAGGTTAGAGTTAGCACAAGAAGAGGTTGGTCAAGGTGGTGAGAATAATTAATGGTAAGTATTAAGAGTATTGAGCTGATAAATTTTCAATCCCATGAGAATAGTAAGTTAAACCTTAGTCAGGGCTTAAATGTAATTACAGGACCTTCAGATCAAGGAAAGTCAGCAATTATTAGAGCCTTAAGGTGGGTCTTATACAATGAACCTAGGGGAAGTGACTTTATCCGCCATGGCAAGAAGAAATGCCAGGTAGGAATTGAGTTGAGTAACGGCTTTAAGATTATTCGAAAGCGAACCCCAAGTAAAAATAGATATATTCTAATTACTCCTGAGGGTGAGGAGCATGTCTTTGAGAAGGTAGGAAGTGGAGTTCCTGAGGAGATACTTGAGGTTCATGGAATGAGAAAGATCTATTTGGGTACAGATGATGAGACTACTTTAAATATAGATTACCAATTAGAAGGTGCTTTTTTATTAACTGACAGTGGATCTATTAGAGCAAAAACCTTAGGTAGATTAATCAATGTCCATGTTGTTGATGTGGCTATTCAAAGCACTACTAGAGATATCAAAAGAAATAATGCAGAGCAGAACCAACTTACAGAGCTGATTGCAGAAAATGAAGATAAATTAAAGGAATTTGATAATTTAGATAGGATTAAAGAAAATATTGATTCTCAGAAGAAGGTATTATTTGAATTAAAGAGTATCGATAAAAAATTAGAGAAGTTAAAATACTTCAAGGATAGAAAAGAACAGCTTGCTTGTGAGCAAGGTGAGGTTGAGAAGATATTAAATCAGCTGAATAATTTAGATAAGTTAGATTCAGTTTATTCTAGTTTAACTGATAATAATAGTAGGTTAGATAAGATACTGTTATATCTGAAAAATTATAAAGAACAGCAAAGGAAATTGAATAATTACAGCAAAATATTAGATGAATTAAAAGATATAGATAAATTACTTAAGATATATAATCAATTGAGCTTAACTGTTGATAGATTGAGACTTTTAGATAAATACTTTATTGAATATAAGAAGCAAGAACATAGTATCAAGGTTGGAAGTAGGATATTAGAAGAGCTTGAGGGATTAGCTAAGATAGAAGAGATATTTAATCTCTTAAGTAAAGAGAGTAAAAAGCTTGCTTCGCTGATTAAATATCATCAAGCTTATCAAGAGAATATCAGTGATATAGAGGTTAAAAAGAGGGTTATTGAAGCAAGTCAGGATGTTATTAAAGTATCAGAAATTATAGATAAAGAGTTGCCTTATCTCTTAGAGAAGACTAAGACTTTAGCTAAAGTGCTCACTAAACAGAAGTCAATGAGAGCTGAATATAGAAGAGAGTATATTCAAGCTAAAGCATTGGCTGATGTAGATAAGGTAGAAGAGATATTTGAAGCTATGGGTGAGAAGAAAATTAAACTTGCTAGGTTATTAGAATTTAATCAAGCTAGGGTAAAGAACCTTAAGGAGTTTAATCAACTATCTACTTTGTTAGCTAAGCAGGAAAATAAAGTTAATCAACTAGCTAAAGATTATGGTGATTATCTAAAAGAGGAAGGAAGATGCCCCACCTGTTTGAGTGTGGTTGATGAGAATGTGATAGAGCATATCTTAGAAGAAATTAAGGGATAGTGAATAGTGATAACAATAAATAGAAAGGGTGAATTAAATGGCTAATATAGCAAAATATGAGCAAGAGATTACTCAAATCAAAAAAGAACTTGATACTGCTAATAAATTGAAGATGCAAAGTGAAGCAAGAATGGAATCTTTAAAGAAGGATAATGAGAAGTTGGTGGCAGAGATTAAAGAGTTTGGAGTAGAGCCTGATAATTTAGAAGAAGAGATTAAGCAGACAGAGGCTAAGCTTCAAGAACTATTAAAGCAAGCTAAAGAGATGTTGCCTGATAAAGATGTGTTACAGGGGAAAGTAGATTAGTGTCAGTGGGGGTTATGAGTGTGGGAGAGTATAGAGTTACTTTTCAGTTTAGAAATTAAACTTTTGTTAGGATAAATTAATGTAAAGGGACTCTTCAAGAAAATTTGCTCACATTCACACCGCCACTCACACTTTTTTTAGGGAAGGAGGATATATATGCCTATAGCTGATATTATTAATAGTTTAGAAGAGAATGTAAATCGATTACAGAGTGAGTATGACCAGAAGAAAGGGACTAAGGAGCATATAGAGCAGGTAATTGCAGAGAGTAGGTTGAAGTTGGAAAAGCGAAAGAGTGAAAGAGATTTATTAGAGCAGGTCAATCTCCTCTTTCATGAGACCTCTGAATTTGCTAGAGAGCAGTCTAGACAGCAGATAGAGTCTTTAGTAACACACTTTTTACAGTATGTTTTTGGTGAGAACTTTAGTTTTGAGATAGAGCTGAGAAATCGGGGAGGACAGCCTTGGGCAGATTTTTATGTAGTCTCTCAAGAGGGGAAGTACAGGGTTAAAAATGAGCCCCAAGATGCTCGGGGTGGAGGGGTGGTTGATGTTGTCTCTTTAGCTTTGAGAATAGCAATTCTACAGAGCCATAATAATCCGCCTATTGATGGACCAATTATTTTAGATGAGCCTGCAAAACATGTTAGTGACGAGTATATAGTGAGGGTGACTCAATTTTTAAAAGAGGTACATGGGTTTTCTGAACGCCAAATTGTTGTAGTTACACACCAGCAACATTTAAGTGAAGTGGCTGATAAGGCCTTTAGGGTAGAATTAAAGGAGGGTAAGAGTGAAGTAAGTGTCAAAGAATTTTGATATACTTCCTACAACGAATTATTATTTATAAGATTTTCTATAATTAATATTTAATTTTTTGCTCTAATTACAATTTAAGGTTAATAGATATCGAATTTATTCAATTATAAAGAGATTAACCCCCTTCTCAGAGGTATTCTATCTTGACATAACAACTATAAGAAGATAAAATATAAACGTGGTACTTTCTTAAGAAAAAATTAAATCTTCGTAATTTTACAATTAAATAATGAAATGGAGGTGAAAGGCATGGAGTTTGTTTTAATGATTGTTGCTTTATTAGTTGGAGTAATAACTGGCTTTGCCGTTAGAAAATATATTGCAGAGAGTAAGATTGGAACTGCTGAAGCAGAAGCAAAGAGAATTATTGAAGATGCAAAACGTCAAGCGGAATCTAGTAAGAGAGAGTTATTGGTGGAAGCTAAAGAAGAAGCTCATCAAGTTAAAGATGAGGTTGAAAAAGAATGTCGTGAGCGTCGTAATGAATTACAACGATTTGAAAGTCGTCTGCTGAAAAAAGAAGAAAATTTGGAACGTAAAGCTGAAACTCTAACATCTAGAGAAGAAACTATTAAAAATCGAGAAGTCTCTGTTAAGAAGAAGGAAAGAGATATCAATGATTTATATGATAAGCAAGTTGAGAAGCTAGAGTATTTAGCAGGATTAACAACTCAACAAGCTAAAGAATTATTATTAAGCCAAGTAGAAGATGAGATTGAACATGAAATGGCTAAGAAAATTAAGGATATCGAAACAAGAGCTAAAGAAGAAGCCAACAAGAGAGCTAAAGAGGTTATCTCTTCTGCTATCCAGCGTTGTGCTGCTGACCATGTTGCTGAAACTACAGTTTCAGTGGTATCGCTACCAAATGATGAAATGAAAGGTAGAATTATTGGTAGGGAAGGTAGAAATATTAGAGCTTTAGAGAGCTTAACAGGTATTGATTTAATTATCGATGATACACCAGAAGCTGTAGTCTTATCAGGATTTGATCCTATTAGACGTGAAATAGCTAGAATTGCCTTAGAAAAGCTTATTGTAGACGGTAGAATTCATCCTGCCCGCATAGAAGAGATGGTAGAGAAGGCCCGTCAAGAGATAGATGATAAGATTTATGAGGTTGGTGAACAAGCTACATTTGATGTAGGAGTACATGGTTTAGACCGAGAGACTATGTATCTATTAGGAAGATTGAAGTATAGGACAAGTTATGGTCAAAATGTACTAAAACACTCTATTGAAGTTGCCCATTTAGCTAGTGTGATGGCAGCTGAATTAGGAGTAGATGTCAATATAGCTAAGAGAGCAGGACTACTTCATGACATAGGTAAGGCAATTGACCATGAAGTTGAAGGATCCCATGTTAAGATAGGGGTTGATTTTGCTCGTAAACATGGAGAATCAGAGAAGATTATTCATGCTATTGAAGCTCATCATGGTGATGTTGAGCCTCAATCTATAGAAGCGGTATTGGTTGCAGCAGCAGATGCTGTTTCAGCTGCTAGACCAGGTGCTAGACGTGAAACATTAGAATCATATATTAAACGTTTAGAGAATTTAGAGAATATTGCTGACTCTTTTGAAGGTGTAGAAAAATCCTATGCTATTCAAGCTGGTCGTGAAATCAGAATTATGGTTGAACCTGAAGATGTAGATGATACTAAATCAAGTAAAATAGCTTATGATGTAGCTAAAAAAATAGAAGATAATTTAGAATATCCAGGACAGATTAAAGTAACTGTGGTTAGAGAAACAAGATCAGTTCAATATGCTAAATAATTTTAAAGTGACCCTATCTAGGGTCACTTTTTGTATATATCCTTTAAATTATTAAAGTCTAGTCTAAATCTTAAACTTAATTCCTAATTAATATTATTATCTTAAATCTAGAAGAAAATTTTTTAACAGGTATTATTTTTAGATTAAAATTCTTTGTTTTAAGCAGGAATTTGTGAGTTTGTATGTAATTAGTTAAGTAAAGTAAGTAGTATACAAGTACAAAACAATCAACTAATGAATAGACTAATAATGTAAATTTTAAAGGAGTGCTAGCTATGGAGACAAATAAAATTAAATTAAATCGTGATAATAGCATAGAGTTATTAACATCTATTTTGCTTGAGTACCCGCTTATTAATACAGTAGATATTAATTTGGAGGAGAAGAGTTTAAAGATATCTTTTTTAATTGAGAAAGAGATAACTTATGAAAGTTGGATAGACCAGAAGAGAAAGATAGAGCAGAATTTTAGATTATTTAACAGGTTTAAAAAGAAAGATAATCAAAATATTATACTTAGCAAGGATGATTATAGTGGTTTAACTAGGCTAAATATGATTAGAGATTTAGAGGGATGCTCTAAGAATGAATTAGATTTTATAATTTCAGTTTTAGAGGGTATTTTTGATGATAAACTACTAAAGAATCAAAATTTCTATTATTCTAAAGGATCCTCTACTATAGATTCTTTGCTTGAAGAAGTATCTAAAGATAATTTATTAGAAGATATGGGTCGTGAATATTTAGGCTTTATAGAAGAAGATAAGGTTTTAGTATTTAATAAAAATAGAAATAATTCTTAAGTTGTTAACTTAGATATAATTTGATAAGAGCTTTAATTTTATTAATAAATTTTTGGAATAATTATGATATAGTATGGGTTTATGCTCTTTTGATGAATATTATTTAAATGAGTTAGAAAGTATATTATTATGTTAGAGGGTATCATTAATATTAAAGATCTTATAAGCAAGGATCTGAAAATATTTAATATAGGAATTTTTAACTTATAGTGTATATATATGATGGGGTTGGATAGTATAAGGAGGAACTCTTTAAATGAAAATTTTATTTATTGGGGATATAGTAGGGAGAACTGGTAGAAGAGCAGTTAGAGAACTATTACCTCAAATTATTGAATCAGAAGGATTAGATTTTGTTATAGCTAATGGAGAGAATGCTGCTGGAGGTTTTGGTTTAACTCAAGGAGTAATGGATGAACTTATTGGATATGGGATTGATTTATTAACCACTGGTAATCATACTTGGGATAATAGAGAGATTTTTGACTTTATCGATGATACTGATAAGGTAATTAGGCCTTATAATTATCCTCCAGGAGCCCCTGGAGTTGGATTTCAAATCATTAAAAAAGAAGATATCACTTTAGGGGTAGTTAACTTATTAGGAAGGGTATATATAGGGAATTATCTATGTCCTTTTCGTAGTTTAGATAAAGTTGTTGAAGAGTTAAAAGGTCAAGTTGATGCTATTGTAGTTGATTTTCATGCTGAGGCTACTGCAGAAAAAGAGGCTTTAGGTTGGTATGCTGATGGTAAAGTACTAGCCCTAGTAGGTACCCACACCCATGTTCAAACTGCTGATGAACGGATATTACCTCAAGGAACTGCTTATATTACTGATTTGGGGTTAACTGGTGGAGTAAATTCCATCTTGGGGATGAATATAGATGAACCTTTAGAAAGGTTTTTGACCCAGATGCCAAATAGGTTTAAGGTAGCTACAGGTGATGCTAAGTTATCTGGTTTGATTGTTGAAGTTGACAATAAGGCTGTTCAAGTTATAAAAGTTAAAAGAGTCACTATGGTACATAAATCTAATTAAATCTCTTAAAGAAAAAATAATATTTTTTCCAAAAAAAGAAGGAATTGTTTTGCAAATGTTGAAATAAATATATACAATAAAATTCATTAAATTAATTTATCAAAACAAATGGGGAGGTATTTAAACATGGAAGTACTAAAAGTATCATCTAGTTCAAGTCCTAATTCTGTAGCTGGAGCTTTAGCTGGTGTATTAAGAGATAATGGTGGAGCTGAGCTTCAAGCAATAGGAGCTGGTGCACTAAATCAAGCAGTAAAGGCAGTAGCAATTGCAAGAGGATATGTAGCACCAAGTGGAATTGATTTGATTTGTATCCCTGCTTTTACAGACATTGAGATTGATGGAGAAGAAAGAACGGCTATTAAACTGATTGTACAGCCAAGATAAATTTAATATTGATATATTCTAAAAGCAACCTGGAGGTTGCTTTTTTTCTTTATATAACATTTTTTTAAAATGCAATATTGAGAGAAGACGGATAGTATCATAGTTTGGATATATTGCGACACTTTTTCTTTGATGGTTAGGAGTTAGAAGTTTAGGTAGTTAGGCAGTTCCTACCCACCTACCCAGCTGTCTACTTAATAAACAAAGTGTCGCAATCTCTCTTTATAAAGTCCAATGATCATATATTTAAGCCATTGATGAATAATTAAATTATAGCAGGTTAAAACTAGTTAATAATAAATTTTGTTAGGCTACTATAAATATATTTTAGCAAAAGGAGGCAAAAGCAGTGCCTACAGGAGTGGTATTATTAGTGGTTTTAGAGCTGGTAATCTATTTTGGTTTTGCAGAACAGATGATAGAAAAAATGGGATTGAGTAAGACTGCATTACTTATCTTTTTTGCTTTAATGATACTGGGCAGTTATATAGATATACCAATCTCTACTAATCCTTTAATTACAATCAATTTAGGGGGAGCAATAATTCCTGTTGTTTTGGCCTTTTATCTCTTGGCTAAAGCAGATAGAGCAGAAGAAGTTTTTAGAGCAGTGGTAGCGACTATATTGTCTGGTGGAGCAATCTTTGCTTTGACCCAATTTTATCAATTTGAAGAGGGGCATACTTTAATAGATACAAATTATCTCTTTCCAATAGTCTCAGGTGTGATTGCTTATCTAATTGGACGTTCTCGTAAGGAGGCTTTTGTAGCAGGTACTTTGGGATTTTTAATTTATGATTTAATTCATGTAGTCAGAATTACTTTGGGAGGAGTTCCTGGTGAGGCTGATATAGGAGGAGCAGGAGCCTTTGATTCAATAGTTATTGGTGGTTTATTGGCTGTGCTCTTATCAGAACTAGTAGGAGAATCTAGAGAGCGATTATTTAGAGACGATGACAATGTGAGTCAAAAGTTTAAAGATACTAAGTTGGCTCATTCAATGGAGGTTGGAGAGTTGGGCTATGACAATAAGGATGAGAAGAAGGATGGTGAAGATGATGATGAATAAAATAAGTCTAGTAACTGCTTTTTTCTTGATTACGCTATCCTTTCTGCTATTCTCACCTAATACTTATGCACAACAGGATCAAAGTTATTTTACAGTAGTTGCCCAAAAGAGTGGTGATACTATTTTTGAAACAGCAATGGAAGTCAGTGTAGGTGATTATTATCTCAATGAACAGAACAAGAAGTATAGAATCATTAAAGTAGATGGTAAGAGGTGTATTGCTAAGTTTGAAGGGACAGTAAAGCTGATAGAGGGTGAGGACAATTTATTTGCTTTATCACAAGGACTATTAGCTCAAAAGGGTAATAAGTTGATTGCTCTTTATAATACTCACAGTGATGAATCCTATAAGCCTACCAGTGGAACCCATAGTGAACCAGGAAAGGGAGATGTATTTAATGTAGCAACAATGCTTGCTCAGGCTTTAGAGAAGAAAGGTATTGAAGTTATTCATAATCAATCTAAACATGATCCTCATGATGGTGGTGCTTATGAACGTTCTCGTAGAACAGCTACTAGATTGGCAAGAAAGAGACCAGATGCTATCTTTGATATACATCGTGATGGAGTTCCTAATAGTAAGGAATATACTGCTGATATAAATGGTAAAAAGTTTGGACAGGTGAGACTGGTAGTAGGGCGTCAGAACCCACAGATGAAGGTCAATGATAAGTTTGCTAAAGAGATTAAAGCAGTTACTGATAAGTATTATCCTGGACTAATCAAAGGTATCTTCTATGCTAAGGGTAAGTATAATCAAGATCTCTCTCCACGTTCTTTGATATTGGAGTTTGCAACCTATGTTCAGCCTCAAGAAGCTGCTAGTGTTAGTGTGAATTTATTTGCTGATTCTATTGATAAGTTACTATATGGTGGTGAAAGTGAAGGTGCTTTAGGGATTGGAGGAACTACAACTAAGCAAACTAAAGCTAATGAATCCTCAGGTGCTTTTAGTACTATAGGAATTATTTTAGCGATTGTATTGATTATAGGAGGATTTCTATTCTTTGCAAATAAAACTGGAGCTGGTGGTGCATTTAGTAACTCTTTGGGGGTAAAAGAAGATGACGATAAAGGAGAGGATGATAATTAGGAGTGGATCTATAAAATGATAAAGTATGGAGAAGTGATTTTGCTAGCAGTTATCTTGGGAACCTTTACTCGATTATTGTTATTAAGGGTTGATTATCGCCAATATCCAGGCTATCCCCATGGGTATATTGTTCATTTGACCTTAGCTTTTTTAGCTTCTGCTTTAGGTGCTTTAGTATTACCAGCTATGTTAGAGGAGAACTATGTAGCTGTGACTATTCTAGGGGCTGCTGTTCAGCAATTTCGTGGCATTAGGAATATGGAAAGGGACTTTTTAAGTCAGATTGAAGAGACTGAACTGGTTCCACGAGGTCAAGCCTATATTGAGGGAATAGCTAAGGTCTTTGAATCTAGAAACTATTTAGCAATGATTGCTGCTTTGTTAACTAGTTTTGGCTATTATTTTTTTAACTTGATAGGTTATAACTCTTTAAATATAGCAGGTGGAGTGATTGTTGGTACTATAGTTGTTTATATCTTATATACTTTGATGTCTGAGGATCATGTAGGTGATATTGCAGAGATTAGAGTAGTAGATATAGAATTTGTTGGTCCAAATAATGCCAATCTATCTATTGAAGATACTGTAATTATGAATATTGGCTTGAAAGAAGCAAAAGAGAGTTGGAATAAAGCAGGAGTAGGAATAGTAATTGCACCTAAAGATGATAATGCACGAGCTACCTTAGCCAATACAGGTCAACGGCAAGCGATTATCCATGACATAGTTAGTCAATTAGGGGTTAGATTAGATGTTGGAGTTCAAGACTATACACCTTTAGCCAGGATTAATCTCCATACAGGCAGAGTTTATATTATTATGATACCAATGGAGCCTGATGAAGAGTGTATTTTAGAAGCGGTAAGGCGTACTCCGGTTTTGGAGGCTTCTCGTAGAGCTCCATTGGCGACTAAAGCTGGGAGAATGGCATCAGATTAGTAATTAGTGACAAGTGATGGGTAACGAGTAGAAAGCTTTTTTTGTCACACTCACACTACATAGAAAGGATGGGTTAGATGGAGATTAATGATGTTATTCTAGCTATTGTAACCTCTTATGAGGATAAGGATAAAGTAGATAATGGCTCTGCTCCAATATTTTATGCTGAAGATGAAGATCAGTTAGAGTATATTTCGATGATGATTTCGAGATTAACTAAATCGATGGTCCATGATTTGGGGAATGGGGTTTACATTTTGGTCAAGCATTAAAATATTATCTGCTCTATTAATTAAATTTAAGTATTTGGTATTGGATTATGGGTATATTGCGACAGTTTAGTAATATCCCCCACCTAACCTCCCCCTTAAAAGGGGAGGAACAAAAAGAAGTTAAAGTCCTCTCCTTATCAGGGAGAGGATTTAGGAGAGGGTGGTTTACACACTCACACTCATAGCTCACACTCGACACAAAGTGTCGTAATATCACTATATTATATCGCTTTTCTATTAATCAAGATATTAATTCTATATGCTATTAAGGGCTAGCAACTGCTAGTCTTTTTTATCTATATAAAATATGAAAAAGAAATTGAATTAATCCAGCAACGAATTAACACGAATCATACCAATTAGATATTAACAGATTAAGTCAAAGATTTAAAGGCTTTTGATTTTAATTCGCGTTAATTAGTGAGATTCGTTGCAAAAAAATATTTTAACTTTTTAGTATTACTTATAACTGTTAATGTCAAATGTTTATCAGTTTCTATATATCAAAGGGTCATTTATTTTAAATTTGAAATCAAATGGAATATATAGACAGATAGTAAAGACTGTGATTTAATAAATTAACTTGACGAAATTACCTTAATATATAATAATAATAAAGGGAGTGGACAAATAGAGGTGATAAAAGATGGGAGAAAGATTATTTGCAGAATTTGAAGATGTAAGTAGATATATTAGAATTGAAGGAGTAGAAGCAGGAAGTATCGCTGAAGAGTTGGGAGTTGAGGTCGGAGATAATTTAGTTAGAATTAATGGGAATACAATTAGAGATTTTATAGATTATAAATTCTTGATTACTGATACATACCTAGAGGTTGAAATAATTAAGAGTGATGGGGAATGTTGGATTCTAGAGGTTGAGAAGGACTATGATGAACCTTTAGGAATTAAGTTCTCTGAAATTGTTTTTGATGGGTTAAAGCAGTGCCATAATAATTGTATCTTCTGCTTTGTAAAACAGACTGCACCTAATACTAGAAAGACATTGAATCTAAAGGATGATGATTATCGCTTTTCCTTTTTAGGAGGAAGTTACACCACATTAACTAACCTGTCTGATGAGGAGTTTGCAAGAATCAAGCAGATGCATTTAAGTCCACTACATGTGTCAGTCCATAGTACAGACCCCAAGATAAGGGTTAGGATGTTAAGAAATAAGAAGGCTGGCAGGATATTAGAGCAGATTAGAGATTTGGTAGAGGCGGGGATAGAGCTTAATACCCAGGTGGTACTCTGCCCTGAAATCAATGATGGAGAAATCTTAGAGAAGACAATTAGAGATTTAGGAGAATTTCTACCTAACGTCAAATCCTTAGCTATCGTTCCAGTTGGACTGACTAAATATCGAGATGATTTAGATGAATTAAGAACTTTTACATCTAAAGAGGCCAAAGAAGTAATTAAGATGGTAAAAGAGTGGCAGAATAAGTTTAGAGCAGAGTATGATACTAACTTTATCTATCTCTCTGATGAATTTTATTTATTGGCTGGAGAAGAGGTTCCTTTGACAGATTATTATGATGATTTTCTCCAATTGGAGAATGGGGTAGGAATGGTCAGGTTATTATTAGATGAATTTGCAGAATTAAAAGAAGAGTTACCCCAGAAGTTAGCAAAGTATCGTAAAGTTACTATGGTAACTTCTGTTTCTGGAGCTAAAGCAATTGAACCTATTGTAGAGAGGTTAAATCAAATAGAAAACTTAGAGGTTCAGCTAATTATAGTAAAGAATCTTTATTTTGGTTCTACTGTTACAGTTACAGGGTTGTTGACTGGAGCAGATATTTTAAATACATTAGTTGGAGTTGATGATTTAGGAAGTTTAACTTTGATTCCAGAGATTGTGCTAAACGATGATAGCTTATTCTTAGATGATTTAAGTTGGACTGATTTTATTAAAGAGATTCCTAACCAAGTTCTTAAGGTTAAGAATCAAGGCAGAGATTTATTAGAAAAAGTGTTAGGAGATAATTTTGGAGGTGGAGATAGTGATAAAACCAGTAGTTGCGATTGTAGGTAGACCAAATGTAGGAAAATCTACCCTATTTAATAGATTAGTAGGGGAGAGAGTTTCGATTGTAGAGGATAGACCAAGTATTACTAGAGATAGAATTTATGGTGATTCTGAATGGTTAGGCAATCCTTTTATTGTGATTGATACAGGAGGAATTGAGCTTGAAGACCAAAATACTATTAAGGCACAAATGAGATATCAGGCACAAGTAGCCATAGAGGAAGCAGATGTTATTTTGTTTGTAGTAGATGTTAGAGCAGGTTTGACCAACATGGATAGAGATGTAGCAGAGTTGTTACGGCAATCTAATAAACCAGTTATCTTGGTAGCTAATAAGGCTGAAAATAATCAAGAAGCAGAGATGAATAAGTATGACTTTTATGAATTAGGTTTTGATGATCCTCAGTTGATTTCAGCTGAACATGGCAGAAGAACAGGTGATTTATTGGACAAACTAATTGAATATTTCCCTGAGACAGAAGAAGAGCTATATGATGATGATACAATTAAGATTTCAGTAATTGGGCGACCAAATGTAGGAAAATCATCTTTAGTTAATAGAATCTTAGGTGAACAGAGGGTTATTGTTAGTGATATTGCTGGTACTACTAGAGATGCTATCGATACTCCTTTTTCCCATGATGATAATGATTATGTAATCATTGATACTGCTGGAATGAGAAGAAGGGGGAAAGTAGATAGAGGGGTAGAAAAATATAGTGTAATCCGTTCTTTAAGGGCAGTAGACCGTTCTGATGTAGTACTAGTGGTATTAGATGCTAGTGAAGGCTTAACTGACCAAGATAAGAAGATTGCTGGCTATGCTCATGAGGAAGGAAAAGGTGTGGTAATAGTTGTTAATAAATGGGACTTAGTTGAGAAGGATACCCATACTATGAATGCATATATTGAAGAGATTAGGTATCAAGCAGGATTTTTAAATTATGCTCCAATTATCTTTACATCTGCTCTTACAGGAAAAAGAGTTATGGAGATTTTGAGTATAGTCAATTATGTTGTAGAACAGTATAACCGTAGAATTTCAACAAATCTATTAAATAAGGTGATTGAAGATGCTGTAGCTATGAATCAACCACCATCTGATAAGCATGGTAAGAGAATGAAGATTTTTTATGCTACTCAACCTAGAGTAAAGCCACCATTGTTTGTGCTGTTTGTTAATGATCCAGAGTTGATGCATTTCTCTTATAAGCGTTATTTAGAGAATCAGATTCGTAATGCCTTTGGTTTTGAAGGGACTCCTATTAAGATATTAGCTAGAGGAAGATAATTTATTCGGAGGAGATACAATGATTAAAGAAGTTTTAGTAATGCTGTTTGCTTACCTATTAGGTTCTATTCCCTTTGCTTTATTGGTTGTTAAATTGGTCAAAGGAGTAGATGTTCGTGAGTATGGAAGTGGTAATGTAGGGGCTACCAATGCTTTTAGAATATTAGGCTTAGGTTTAGGAATCTTAGTAGCCTTATTAGATATAGGAAAAGGATTTATAGCTGTAAGTGTAGCCCGTTACTTTTTTGCAGATCAGCCATTATTGCTTTTAGTAGCTGGATTATTAGCTATTGCAGGGCATAATTGGCCAATCTTTTTAAACTTTAAAGGAGGTAAGGGAGTAGCAACCTCTGTAGGAGTTTTAATCAGTTTATCACCTAAAACTATCTTAGTTGCTTTTTTAGTTTGGCTTATTATAGTACTGATTACCCAGTATGTATCCTTAGCTTCTATAGTAGCAGCTATAGTAATACCGATTTTGATGTACTTATTTGCTCAGGAGACTATCTTTATAATCTTAGCAGTATTGATTGCAATTTTTGTAATTTATCGGCATCAAGCTAATATCAAGAGATTATTGGCTGGAACTGAGAATAAGGTTAGCTTAAATAAAAGAGTAAATAAATAAGGTTGATGTTAATTGAGAGATGATGATATTATAAAAGGTATTGTTAGGAGGACGGATATGAATGATAAGGTTGCAGTAATTGGAGGAGGTAGTTGGGGAACTGCTTTGGCAGTTGTTCTAGATAATAATGGTTATGATGTTTGGTTACAGGATGTTTCAGAAGATAGAGTAGCTGAAATTAATCAGGAACAAAAACATTCATTTTTACCAGGAATTAAACTTCCTAAAGGTATTAAAGCTACTACCGACTTAAAAAAAGCAGTTACTAATTCTAAAGCAGTAGTTATAGTTGTGCCTTCACATATAGTTAGAATAGTAGCTAAGAACTTAAAGGGCTTATTAGCTGATGATGTAATCATTGTTACTGCTTCTAAGGGTATAGAAGAAGGTACCCATTTGAGAATGTCTGAAGTTATTAAAGATGAGTTAGAAGAGAAATTTGATAATAGGATTGTAGCTTTAAGTGGACCAAGCCATGCAGAAGAGGTAGTTTTAAGTCATCCGACTACTGTTGTAGTAGCAAATGAGAATAAAGAGTTGGCTCAACAGGTTCAAGATATCTTCATGTCTGATTGGTTTAGAGTTTATACAAATCCTGACATAGTAGGTGTTGAGCTTGGTGGGGCAGTCAAAAATGCTATTGCAATTGCTGCTGGTATTTCTGATGGTCTTGATTTTGGAGATAATGCAATAGCAGCTTTAATTACTCGTGGTATTACAGAAGTTAAGCGTTTAGGGGTGGCTATGGGCGCAGAGTCTATGACCTTTGCTGGTTTAACTGGTTTAGGAGATTTAATTGTGACTTGTGCTAGTAAACATAGTCGAAATCGAAGATTAGGTTTTAAGATAGGGTCAGGTAAGAGTTTAGATGAAGCTTTATCAGAGATGCAGATGGTTGTAGAAGGGATTAGAACTGCTAAGGCTGTTTATACCTTAGCTCAAGAGTTGGAAGTGGATATGCCGATTGTAGAGCAGGTTTATCGGATTTTATTTGAAGGAAAAGAACCTAAACAGGTTGTTGGTGATTTAATGCTTAGAGGAGCAACCCATGAGATTGAAGCTGTAGCCACAGAGAAGAAATGGTAAGAATAGTGAAGAGGCACGAAATTTTCGTGTCTCTTTTTGTTTATTTGGGCTTAAAGATCTGTAATTCGGGTGATAGAATATTTCGAGTGACAGAATAGAGAGATAAAGCGACACTTTCGTGTCTTAGTTTACAGTGTACAGTTAACGGTTGACAGTTAAGTTCAAAACATCTTAAAATCTTATAATATCAATGATTATAAAGGTTT
>NZ_JBSQYM010000043.1:0-28301 GCF_055140805.1 Orenia sp. | reverse complement strand
AAGAATAAATTAATAGTTTAGAATTTTCTTTGTTTTAAATTCGCTAGATTCGTTGCTAAATAAGTTGAATTATTGATTTTTAATTAATGAAATTATTTACTTCAATCTATATACTATAATTATTTATTACATTAGATAATTGATAAGTAGTAGAGGTTACTGGGAATATTGCGATACTTTCGTGTTGGGAATCAGGAATCTGGAACCAGTGTTTATAACTGATTCCAGATTCCCAAAAGTATCGCATTATCTATCCATTATATCAACTTCTATTTAACAATCACCGATAGTTAAACTAGCTATCTAATATTAAATTAAAGAGTATGCAGGTAATTAAGATGATTTCAAGAAATAATAATCAAATAATTAGTTAGATATACTAGATCAAGAAATAATAAGGAGGAGAATAAATGATTAAGCATATTGTAATGTGGACTCTTAAAGAAAAAGCAGAAGGAGCAAGTAAGCAAGAGAATATTGCAAAAATGAAAGCAATGTTAGAGGCTTTGGAGGATAAGGTAGAAGAGATTAAGGCTTTTGAAGTAGGAGTTAACTATAATGATTCTAAAGCAGCTTATGATCTACTTTTATACTCAGAATTTGAAGATAAGGATGCTTTGGCAAGATATCAAGTACATCCAGACCATGTCAAGGTAGCTGAATTTGTAAGAGCGGTAACTGAAGATAGAGCAGTAGTAGATTATCAGTTATAAAATTCAAAAGGTGATGAATCTCTAATCAAAGAATAATTATAAGGAAAAAGTTATTTTTTTATAAGGGCAAAGAATATTCTTTGCCCTTATAAAGTTTGACCATTAACTAATGAGTGAACTATTTTAACTAGGGGGAAGTTATGAGAATTAACAGGAATTATAAAAAATTAAAGTTAATCTCTAAAAATACTAAACTCGTCCATATTTATTTCCCTAGTAAGTATGGTTTTTCTCCATATCAAGCCTGTCAGCATGGCTGTAAATACTGTGATGGACGAGCTGAAAAGTACTATGTAGAAGGAGATTTTGAAAGGGATATAGTTATTAGAGAGAATCTTCCTCAATTACTACAAGAACAGCTACCAAAGCTTAGAGAAAGGGGGACAATATCCATCTCTTCAGGTGTTAGTGACCCTTATCAACCTGTGGAAGCTAAGGAGAGAATTATGCCTCAAATAGCAGAGATTTTAACTACTTATAATCATTCAGTCTCCATTATGACTAAATCCTCTTTAATTTTGAGAGACATTGACTTATGGGAGCAGCTACATCAAAAGAGTGGGGTTACTTTGATGGTCTCGTTAACCTTTTTAGATGATAAGCTACGACAGATATTTGAGCCACAGGCCAGTAGTGTAAAGAAGAGATTAGAGACAATTAAGGTTTTTAAGGAAAGAGGAATTTATGTGGGAGTTTTAGCTATGCCCTTTATTCCCTATATCTCTGATAGTAGAGAGGGTTTATCGTCTCTAGCAGATAAATTAGCAGAACTAAAAGTCGATTTTGTCTTACCTGGTGGATTGACCTTAAGACCTGGCAGACAGAAAGATATCTTTATGAGTATAATTAAGGACAAATTTCCCCAATATTTAAATGCTTTTAAAAACCTCTACAAAGAGAATCGCCGATCTGGTTTAGCAATTAGCTCTTATAGAAATAGGTTAAACCGAGAGTTTAATCAAATATTCTCTAAGCTTCCTATGGCTGTTCCCCATTATTTATATCAAAATCAATTTCCTATCTATGATGAGCTGTATATTTTATTGGAGCATATGAAGGAATTATACTCTAAGCAGGGTATTAATACAATTAATCTAGAAGGGGCTTTACAAAGGTATACTAAGTGGCTATTAGCAGAAAAGAAGAATTTTAATCGGAGAAGAAATCTAAGAGATTTTGATTTAGAACAGAAGCTATTGTTTATGATACATAGTGGTGAGTTTGCTAAGATAACTAAAAATGATAAATTAATTAACTTTATCAAAGGAGTTATTCTTGAGCGAAGAACTTTTGATTATCTCAAATTAAAGTTGGATTGATATGAGAGTAGTATAGTTATAAAAAGGCATAGTGATTTAGGTTTAAAATAAGGGGTTTAAAGATAGATAGGAGAAAATTAAATGGAATCAGATTCAAATAATATTAATTTATTTTCAATTTTGAGTATAGCATTATTAATAATAATTACTTGTGGAATTAATGTAAAAGCTGCTGCTGACAATATAATTTGGAAAGAGTATGAGAATAATTACTATAAAATTAATTATCCAGCAGCTTGGAATAAAATTGAATATAGAAATAGAGTAACATTTATTAATGGTAAAGGGTTTCAATTTTATATTGAGATAGATCAAGAGATAAATTCACTAGATGAATTTCATAAAAAAGTCAACACAGAATTAAATTTTATTAAAACACAGGGTAAAATTGAAGAATTTAAAAAGATTATATTTCAAGGTGAGCCAGCTTATAAAGCAATAATTACTTTCAGTAAAAATAAGGTAGGTGGTATATATGTTTATAAGAAACAGACACGATTTGGTATTGGATTTAGAGCAAGCAATAATCAATACGATAGAAATCTTAAGATAGCTAAAAAAATGATAGATTCTTTTAAGTTTAAGAAATTTAAAGTTGTAACTTCTTTAAGCGAAGATTCTACAGTAGTTAAAGGGAGGAAATTGACTGCTCAACAAGCAATAGAGGATGTTAAGTATCTATATGATAGAATAACCCAGATTTATCCTAAAGCATATTATAATATAAATAAAGAACTAATTAGTAATAATTTTAATAAAATTATAGATAAATTACAAGGACAAGAAAAGTGGAGTAAATTAGAATTATATAAAATTGTTGCTAAGTTTATAGCTGTTTTTAGAGATGGACATACAAAGTTTTTTAGTGATGTGGTTTTCAAAAATTATGATAAATATTGCAAACAAGGAGGAAAAGTGTTTCCGTTATTAGTAGGAGTTAGAAAGGGGAGAATATTTGTAGTTTCTAATCTTAGTAAAAAAAATATTCCAGAGATAGGTTCTGAGATTTTAGCTATTAATGGAACTGATACATCTAAATTACTGAATAAGATGAGGAATAAAATTAGTTATACCGCAGAAGGTTGGGCTTATCAAATAATTGAGGATTTTTTTGCTATGAGATTATGGCTTGAATATGGTGGAGTAGACAGTTATTCAATTAAGTATAAGGCAAAGTCAGGTGACATTAAGTTAGTATCTTTATCTGGAATTTCACTTGATAAATATAGAGAAAGAAAAAAATTTCTTGAGAAACTTTTTGTAAGAAAAGATAAATTAAAATTATCTTATTTACAAAATAGTGTGGCTTTATTGACAGTTAGTACGTTCAGTCCTAATCATATTTCTACGTTAAATTTTAAAAGGAATATAGAAAAATATTTTAAAGAAATTAAGAAAAGAGAGTGTAAAGTATTGATTATTGATGTTCGTAATAATGGGGGAGGAGATAATTCCTTAGGAGCTTACTTACATACATTTATTGCTAAAAATATTAATACAAATAAATATCATTTTAAAGGTAAGGTTTATATCTTAATTGGGCGAAGACCCCTTTCGGCTGGCGTTGATTTTGTTAATATGGTTAAAGAAAATGGAAGTGGGATATTAGTCGGAGAAGAAACGGGAGATGCAGCTAATTGTATCGGAAATCCTATTAGGGATAAATTACCTAATTCGGGGCTAGAATTTCGTATTGCAAGTACTAGTTTTTATACGCCTACTGAATATAATAGTAAACGTGGAGTAATTCCAGATATTAAAGTTGATGTGGATTCAGTGAAAAAAGCGTATGGAGAGGATCAGGTATTGAATAAAGTTTTAGATATAATAAAGGTTCAACAATGAACTTTGTGATTAATTTGATTTTAATAAATAGATGAAAATCAAATCTTAAATTATAAAAAATGAGAAAAAGAATTCTCAGCCACGAATTAACACTAATTATAAACACGAATAAAGAACTAAAAAATTAATAAATTAGTAAATAAATTCTTTGAACTTATTCGTGTAGATTCGTAGGATTCGTGGCAAAAAATATTTTTTAAATGATTTTCACAAAAGTCGTGGAAGAGCCATAATAAATAGTAGAGATAGTAATTAGATTTAGAAAAAATTTTGGGTTTTCCATGAACTTTGTAGAAATGCATTATTTATTATTTTGCTTCAAGTCTTACAGACTTTTCGTTATTAATCCGCCACAGGTTTTAACCTGTGGCGCTAATCATAATCATGCATAGCTACGGGTTTTAACCCGTAGCTAACTAATAATAACTTAAATTCAACGCATTATACTTTTAATCACAAAGTTCATTGTTGAACCAAAAAAATATGTAGTATATTTTTTCAAGAGACTAAATTTGTTTGATTTCAGCTAACTTGACCTGCCTTATTGAAATTTCAATAAGGCAGGTCAAGTTTTTATTATATTATTGTGATATATCTCACAACAGATGATATATATATATGGTATGATAAGATTGTCAACTACTCCCACCAAATCATAAACAAGATTTGGAAGGAGCTTGCTAAGTGCTACTACTTATCAACCAATCTAGCGATTAGACGAATAGACTAGTATCCTTATCAATATAGCCTTAGATTGATAGTTTTATAATAAACTATCGTTAGGGGGTTGACGGATTGTGCTAAATCACTACTCCCTGTAGTTAAGAGGATACTCTAAGCACTTTCACAAGTATAGGCGATTTCTTTACCTCATGCTCTTAACTACCTATTTTGAGATTAAAATATAGATTCTAAGTGTCTAATTTCTATACCTTTATCTCTAATGTTTTGACTTGCTATATAATCATCATTAGCAGTATAACCACAAGCTAAACATTTAAAAATATGGTTCTTTTTATCCCTATTAAGTTTATAGGTATGACCGCATTTAGGGCATTTTTGAGAAGTATAAGCAGGGTCTATATAGATTACTCTAAGACCGACTTCTTTAGCTTTATATTCAATCAACTCTTGGAGTTGATTGAAAGCCCAAGACACCCGATAATAACGGTTTTTTCTTTTAACTTTACAGGACAGATTAATACCTGTTAAGTCCTCCATGACTATAATAGAGTTAAATTGCTTAGCATAATTGACTATATCTCTACTAACTTGATGATTAATGTCGGTCATAAATCTCATTTCACGTTGATTGATAGTATTCATTTTAGTATGTGCATTATGAGTGCCTTTTTGGGATAACTGTTTTCTCAAATGCTTATACTTAGCACGTATATCTTTAAGGTATCTACCTTTATAGAATTTAACGTACCCTTTACTATCAGTCAAAGTAGCTAAGAAATTTTGACCTAAATCTATACCAATTACATTATCATATAATTCTAGAGGTTGTTCTTCAATCTCTTTATTAACAGTAATGTGTGCAAAATATTTATTATCAAATTTACAAATTTCCATAGCACCAAATTTCCAATTATCATTAAGATACTTATGGAAATAGATAGGTACTTTGAAAGGAATCTTAATTCTCTTTTTAACGGTATTAATTGAGATTATCTTACCATCTTTTAGAAAAGAATAATCTCTACCATAGGAGTATAGAGCTTTAACATTGTCAAATTCAGTTAGAACAATATCTTTTTTCTTAGATTTATTGCTTTTTAAATTAGATTTTTGAGATTGATAAGTACCTGCGACAGTAGTACAGACATTAACCGCCATCTGTGCTTTGAGATTAAATTGTTCTCGAATATGATAATATACTATCTTTTGTAACTTTGCTTTACTGGATAATCCACCATTCTCAAAAGCAACTTGACTAGTATAATTTAGTCCTTTTTTAATAGAATCAAGAGTTTGCTCTAACCAATCTTTTTCAGTATCGTTAAGAAAAAGTTGTAATTTTATAGTTCTAACTAATTGCATAAGCTCATCTCCTGTATTCACGTTATATTTATATTATATCTTATTTACTGAAAAATATAAACTATTTTTAAATTTTGTATTGAACAAATTTAAAAATCAGTAATTCCTCCCCCACCAAATCAAAAATAAGATTTGGAAGGGGCATCCTTACTGAAACAGGTGAAAGTGAGAACAAGAACTAATTGATTTTTTATTAAGTATATGTAATTATAGAAGGTTAAAATTTTTATCTAACTAGTGTTAATTTTCACAAAGTGATTAAATAATAAGGGAGAGATGAAGATGTTTAAAGAGACAACTGATAAGGTGGCGATAGCTGCTAAGAAGAAAGTAGGATTTATGAATAGTAATTTAACACGATTCTTTGTATTATCTATGTTAGCAGGAGTCTTTGTAGGATTAGGAGTTATGTTAGTATTTTCAATTGGAGCACCATTGAAGGCAGCAGGATCTCCGATGGTTAAGACTATCATGGGGGCAAGCTTTGGAGTAGCTTTAACCTTAGTTATCTTTGCAGGTTCTGAATTATTTACAGGAAATAATATGTTTATGGCTATTGGTTGGCTATCTGGAGAGGTTACTTTTAAGAATATGATGAAATTATGGTTTTGGTGTTATTTAGGTAATTTAGTTGGTTCTATTGGAGTAGCATGGTTGTTCTTTAAGACTGGGTTGATTACTAAAGCCCCAACCTCTACATTGATTTTAGGAGCGACTGCAGGGAAGATGAATGCCCCAATCTCTGAACTCTTTTTTAGAGGGGTTTTATGTAATATATTAGTCTGTTTAGCAATCTGGATGGGCTTAAGAGCTAAAGATGATATCTCTAAATTGATTTTGATCTTTTGGTGTTTATTTGCCTTTATTGGTAGTGGTTTTGAACATAGTGTTGCTAATATGACAATTTTAGCAATGGGATTATTCATCCCAGGTCATTCTGAAACAATCACAGTTGCAGGATATTTACGAAACTTAATACCTGTAACCTTAGGAAATATTGTAGGAGGAGCATTATTAATTGGAGCAGTTTACTTCTATGTTTCAAACAGTTCTAAGAGTGTAAGTGCTGAACAAAAGGCTCAGAAAGTGGCTTAATTTAATATAAAAGAAGGCTTGCTTAAATTTAAGCAAGCCTTCTTTTATATTATTTCAAATTTCAAGTTTATAGAAAAATTTATCCGACACCTAAGTATCTCTAAAACTCCCACTGAAACTAAGAACTCACTTTATTCTTAAAGTCTAATACTTAAATTTCATTACCAGTTGCTGTAGGTTTTGTGCCATCTCAGCTAATTCTTGAGAGGACTTGCTTACCTCTTCAGACATAAGTCCAACATCGTTAGAAGCAGTTATCAACTTATCACTATTTTCTGCCACATTTTTGGTAGAAAGAGAGGTCTGTTCAATATTAACTACTGTTTCTTCAGTAGATTTATTGATCTCTGCAAAAACTTCACCTGTTTTTTCAGCGATTGCTTGCCCCTTCTTAACCTTAGTTGCTGCAAATTCAATAGATTCTAAACCATTTTGAGATTTGCTTTTAATTATTTTTACTAAGTTAGCGATCTCTTCAGTGGCATTAGTGGTCTCTTCAGATAATGCTCTTATCTCATCAGCTACTACAGCAAAACCTCGACCATGTTCTCCAGCTCTGGCTGCTTCTATAGCTGCATTTAGGGCTAGTAAGTTGGTCTGTTCAGCTATGTTGGTGATCAAATCTAAAATCCCACCAATCTCTTGGGAGGTATTATCTAAATCATTAATAATCGTAACTGTATTACTTACTGCAGAATTGATCTCTTCCATACTTTCTATAGTTGATTTGATATTATCACTACCAACTTCAGTCTGTCTAGCAGATTTTTTAGCAAAAGATGCTATTTCATCACTACTAGCTGAAATCTGTTGCATACTTGCTGATACATTTTCGATCAGCTCATTGGTCTCTTCTATACTTGCATTTCCCTCTTGGGCAGAAGCTGATAACTCTTGGCTATAAGCTGAGATATCCTCTATACTATTCATAATATTTATGATTAAATCACTTAATTTCTCAAGGGATTGGTTATAGCTTCTTGCTAAGTCTCCTAATTCATCTGCTCTATTGACTTTTAATTGATTACTTAAGTCACCAATAGCTAATTTATCAATTCCCTCTTCTTTGAACTTTTTAATAGAATTTGTAAGGGATTTACCAATCAAGTAAGAGATTATTATACATAATATTGATACCAATATTAATACAGCTAATATCTTTATATTTTGGGAATGTACCCTTTTGATATAATTGGATGCTTTAGTTGCCCCTAGCTGGTCGACTAATTCTCCTAATTGATTGACTTCTTCTCTAGTTTGATTAAAGCTCTTCATTATTGTATTTATTTCTGGTTTTTCTCCTCTGTTCTCATAGTTGTTAATTATTCTTTCACTTTCATCTTTCCAGTCTTTATAGTGTTTATCAAAGTTTGAAAATAATTCTTGAAAGTTTTTCTTTGTACTTTTATGAGCTATACTTTTGAGATCGATAGATTCTGTTAAGAGTTTTTCTGAACTGATAATTCTGTCCCAAACTTGCTGTGAATTTTCCAAATAATCCTCTTTTTTTAGCTGATATTGACTAGTGGTTGGATCTAATAAGAACATCTGTTCTAGGGCTAGTAGAGCTTGATAATAATCACGATCAGCATTTAAAATCTTTGAACTTGCTGTATTAGAAATATCTTTTAGTTCACTTACAATCTGCTGTGAACCTAGCATTGTCCATTGGGTAGAAGCAATACTTAAGACAAGTAAGATCAACATGGGTATAAAGACGATTAAGAACATCTTTGTTTTTATAGATTTTAATTTGAACATAAGAGCACCTCCTAATTGTTAATATTCGACAAAAAAATATGAGCACCTGCAAAATGCTATAAGAAGAAAATGGATTATATGGTGATTTTATAATATGATAAAAATCTAATTTTGCTATTAATTATAGATATCTAAGTCTAAAGTGAAATAAAAGATTAAAAGTCAAAAGCTAAAGATTAGCAGCGAATTAACACGAATTTCACGAATGAGATATTAACAGACTAAATTAAAGGTTTGAAAGCTTTTGATTTTAATTCGCATCAATTCGTGAGATTCAGCCCAGGACTACTTCTTCAGGAAGAGCACTTTCAGGATGCATTGCAAAAAATTATTTTAGCTTTTAGTATTAATTTCAATGGAGTATCAATGATGGTAGGTTTATTATCATAGAACAGATTACTATTTTAGGAGTGGATATACTCAGCTAAGATTAGATAATTATCAAAATAATTTGTCTGATTTTAGAGGGATTTATCTATTTTTATCTAATATTTATTAAGGGTAATTCAAAATTAAATTATAGCTCATCAATTGAGGATTCAAGAATATAAGAATTGTTAGATAGATTCAGAGAGGGGAAAATTATGGAGTATAAAATAGTTGCTATGGATATGGATGATACATTATTAACAGATGACCAGAAGATTTCAGAGAGGACTAAAGAGGCCATTATGGAGGCTCAAAAATCTGGTACTACTGTTGTGTTAGCTTCAGGTCGTCCTACTTATGCTATGAAAAAATTTGCTAAGGAGCTAGAACTTAAGAAGTATGGAGGCTATATCTTATCTTATAATGGTTCAATTGTAATCGATTGTGCTAAGGATGAGGTAATCTTTGAAAATTGTTTATCACAAGAATTGGCTTTAGAGTTAGATAAGATCAGTCAAGAGCATCAGGTCTTTTACCATACTTATATTGGTGATGATATCATAACTACTAAGAATAATAAGTATACAGAAATCGAATATGACTTAACTGGGATGGAGATTATTGAAGTTGATAATTTGGAAGAAAAGGTCACATCAAATCCTGTCAAGGCTCTAATGATGGAAGAGCCAGCTTATCTTAAAGAGGTAGAAGATCGACTTCGTCCACTTCTAGAATCAAAGGTTAGTTTATACCGTTCAAAGCCATTCTTCCTTGAATTTACTGCTAAAGGGGTTGATAAGGGGGCTATGCTAGGAAAATTAGCTAATCAATTAGGAATTAAACAAGACGAGGTGATTGCTATTGGTGATGGTTACAATGATTTGAGTATGATTCAGTATGCAGGGCTTGGTGTTGCTATGGAAAATGCTAATGATGATGTTAAGAAGGAAGCTAAGCACATTACTTTAAGTAACATGGAAGATGGAGTAGCTAAAGTAATTGAGGAGTTTATCTTTGCTAAAAGATCGATTGCTTAATGAGTAAAATTAATTAAAACAGTTTACTGTAGTTACAGTAAACTGTTTTTTTATTTTTTGTGTGGAGCTTGATATCAGCTTATGGGTATATTGCGATACTTTATCACTTTGAAAAAGTAATTCAAATTATTAAAAAACTCTTTCAGGAAAGCTTATCAGCTTTTTCCTGAGTTACTTTTGGCATTGCCCCAAAAGTAACCAAAAAGTCTAGAAAAAAATTAAACTCTCTCAGCAACCAATATCTATTGAAAATTAGAAATATAGTACTTCTAATTCAAAGGTTAGAATAGGATTGTTATTCATCTAAAATATTTGCTTCGTTCAAACACTAATTTTCTTCAATTTGAAAATCTTTAAAGTCTTTTAATTCTTAATTTTTAACTATAAAAGTGTCTAAATATCAATCTATTGTATCAGTTTTTCTATTAGTACAGGAGGGATATCAACAAGTGGGACAAATGATAACCATTATTATTTACTTCAAAAGTGAGATTAATCACAACATTAAAAGAGATGATATGATACTATGTAGTTGTGAAGGAAAGAACAATCTTTTTAAAGATGAGTTTAAATTTTTTTAAATATATAGTGCTTATTTTCACAAAATAAGGAAATAAACTTTGATATTATAAATTTTAGTGGTAGTGATGATTGATAAAGTACTTGCTAATGTGAGTTTTATCACAAATTTCAACTTAAAATTATGGTAGGATAAAGAATAAGTGTAAAGCTGTCGAGTGCTTAATGAATTAATTCACAATCGAGGTTGAGTTTGAAAAAATCAAAGGGTAGGTGAAAGCGTATGTCATACAGAGTAAAAAGAAGTGAATTTGATGATATTTTAAGTAAGCTGCAAGAGGACTATAAAATCTATGCCCCAACTAGAAAAAAAGATAAAGGAACCTTTTCAGATACTGATTTGGTACTTTATGATGAAGTAAGCTCTTTAGAGGAGATTGATTTCAATTCTAAAACAAAGTATTCTCCCAAAGAGATTGTATTTCCAATTACTCAGACCTTATTCTATTTCAATGGTGATAAGTATATCGAGGCTGAGGATAAGGGTGAGAAGGTATTGGTCTTTTTAAGACCTTGTGAAGTAAATGCCTTCAAGCGTTTAGATAAAATCTTTTTAGAGAATGGGCCACAAGAGGATATCTATTATAAGAGATTAAGAGAGAAGGTTAAATTCGTAGTAATGGAATGTACAGAAGGTTTCGACTCCTGTTTCTGTGTTTCAATGGGAACGAATAAGACCGATGATTATTCACTGTTTGTCAAAGTAACAGAAGATGAAGTCTTCTGTGATATTAAAGATGATGAATTAACAGATGTATTTGCTAATCAAGAGAGTACAGACTATACTCCAGAATTTATTCAAGAGAATAAGCAGCAGGTGGAAGTACCTGCATTGGAGGATATTACAACAGATTTATTCGATTCAGAGATTTGGAAGGAGTACAGTAAACGCTGTATCGGCTGTGGTCGCTGTAATACAGTCTGTCCAACCTGTAGCTGTTGGAGTATGCAGGATATCTCTTATCAAGATAATGAGAATATAGGTGAGCGAAGAAGAGTGTGGGCTGGATGCCATATCGATGGATATACAGAGATGGCTGGAGGTCATGACTTTAGAACAACCTATGGAGATAGAATGAGATTTAAGACCTTGCATAAGATCTATGACTTCCGTAAGAGATTTGACATTGATATGTGTGTAGGCTGTGGACGCTGTGAAGATGTCTGCCCTCAATATATCTCCTTTGTAGTAGCAATTAAGAAGTTAAACCAAGCTATTGAGGAGGGGAAGAATAATGGCTAAGAATCCGTATATACCAACAGCAGTAGAGATTATCAGTATTAGACCAGAAAGTGAAGTAGATTACACTTATCGGTTAGCAATAGATTTAGAGGTTGATAATGGGCAATTTGTGGAAGTATCTATTCCTAAGGTAGGAGAGTGTCCAATCTCAGTCAGTGACTTTGGTGATGATTATATCGACTTGACTATTCGCCATGTCGGTAAAGTAACCAATCAAATTGCTCATTTAGAGGTTGGAGATAAATTGGGAATTCGGGGGCCTTACGGAAATGGCTTTCCAATTGAAGAGTATCAAGGTAAGGATTTAGTAATTGCAGCAGGAGGAACTGGCTTGGCACCAGTTAAGAGCATTATTAATCATTTTTATAGAAATCCAGAAGAGATTAACTCATTAACCTTATTATTAGGCTTTAGAAATCCAGCTAATATCCTTTTTGCCGATGAGATTGCTAAATGGGAAGCAGCAGACCATATCGATGTAATCTTAACTGTTGATGAAGGTGATGAAGAGTGGGCTGGTAATGTAGGATTAGTAACTGACTTTGTTGAGCAGATTAATTTCACTGATTTAGCTAATAAAGAAGTGGTTATCGTTGGACCTCCAATTATGATGAAGTTCACTAGCTTAGAGTTTATGAAGCATAATATCAAGGAGGAACAAATCTGGGTATCCTTTGAGCGTAAAATGTCCTGTGGAATCGGCAAATGTGGTCACTGTAAGATGGATGATACTTATATCTGTGTCGAAGGACCAGTCTTTAACTATACAAAAGCTAAGAACTTGGTTGATTAAGGAGGGGGAGAAGAGATGTCATTAAATGTTAAGGAGTTTAAGAAGAATGCTTATCGGATTACCAAGGACAGAGGAGTTACTGCCTTAAGGGTTAGAGTACCAGGGGGGCATTTAGAGGCTAAATATCTAACGATTTTACAAGAGATTGCTGAAACCTATGGAGATGGAAACCTCCATATTACTACCCGTCAAGGCTTTGAGATTACAGGAATTCCCATGACCATGGTAGAGGAGGTAAATCAGAAGGTAGCACCCTTAATTGAGGGAATGGAAGCTGGCATTGGGGTAGATATCGGAAATCCAGAGGATGGTTATCCTGCTGCTGGAACCCGTAATGTATCAGCTTGTATCGGTAATAAGGTCTGCCGTTATGCCAAGTACGATACTACAAAGTTGGCTCAAAGAATAGAGAAGAATATCTTCCCGAATGATTATCATGTTAAGATTGCAGTCTCTGGATGTCAAAATGACTGTATCAAGGCACATATGCAGGATTTTGGTGTCTTAGGAATGGACTTACCTATCTATGATGCTTATCGCTGTATTAGCTGTGGAGCCTGTGTGAAGAACTGCCAAAAGCGAGCAACTAAAGCTTTAGAAGCTAAGAACTATAAGGTAGTTCGTGATGAGGATAAATGTATCGGCTGTGGAGAATGTATCGCTAAATGTCCTACCAATGCTTGGACTAGAGATACTAGCAAGAAGTATTATAAATTATTGATTATGGGGCGTACAGGAAAGAGAAATCCACGTTTAGCAATGCCTTTCTTAGAATGGTTAACAGAGGATGCTATCATCGATATCATTAATAAGACCTATGATTATGTAGATGAATATATTGACCGTAGCTTGCCTAAAGAGCATGTGGGATATATTGTAGATAGAACTGGTTTCCAAGTCTTTAAGGATTATGTCTTAGATGGAGTAGAGCTAAACCCTGAATGTAGAGTTGCTGAGCATATCGATTGGCCTGGATATAAGACCAATGTAAGTAATAACTTTAAAAAGGTAGGCAAATAGTTTAAAATAGGCTCAAGGGAAATTTACCCTTGGGCTTTTACTTTTTTTGTATCAGGAGATAATAAAGGGTAACAAAAAGGTGGAATAGGTGAAGTATAATGGATAAAATTAAAAGAATAATAGAAAAGTTTGACCAATTTAATGATCTAGATGAAAAGGTTATTTTAGCTATCGCTAAAAACTCTATCTTAAGACATTATCATCAAGGGGAGATAATCTTTTTTGATGGCGATGAAGTTGATTATCTCTATATTGTGGTGGAGGGTAAGGTTAAGATATCTAAATTTACTTCAAGTGGGAAGGAGAAGATAATACATATTCTAGAAGAGGGGGATATTATCAATGAAATTTCTTTAGATAGGCGCAAAAGCTCTATTACTGCAGAGATGTTAGAGGCTGGAGAGCTGATTTTGATTAGTATTGCGGATCTATTAAGAATAATGGAAGAGAACTTTACTTTAACTCTCCAGCTATTTAATTCATTGTCATTAAAATTAAGGCAGAGTTATCGTCAATTGAGAAATTTGGGATTAAAGAAGACAGGGCCTCGGATTGCTAGTAGGTTATGGAAGCTGGCTAGAGATTATGGCGAGAAGAATAGGCAGGGGATTAAGATTGATCTAAATTTGAGCCAAAGAGAGTTAGCTTTAATGATTGGTGCTAGTCGGGAGACGGTAAGCCGTTTTTTAAAGGAGTTAGAACGTGAGAATGTTATCAAAGTGGGGAATACTCAGATTACTATCTTAGATATAGAGAGATTAAGAGAGTGGACCTGATTATTTGAAATTATATTATTTGGAGCTTTAATATTTGCTTGTAATAAGAGAAATACTTATTTAAAAGGGAGGAGATTAAAATTAGTAAATTTCTCAAAAGGCACAAATTAATGATTGTTCTCTTTCTGTTACAGTTTTTATTAGGGTGTTCAGCAAATAATGTAGTAAAAGAGCAGAATAAAGGTGATAATCTTAAAAGTAGAGCTGATCAGCAGGCAGAAGTCGACTTGAGAGCTTATTTTCCTATCAGAGAGGGGATGCTTTATAAGTATCAAGGTGAAGGAAATGAATATGCTACCTTTAGCACTGAGACAAAGTTTATCAAAGATAATCTAATACAGGTTCACAAAAATAATGGCGGAACAGAGATAGCTTCTGTCTATCGAGTAGAGAAAGAAAAAGTGCTTCTTCTTCAGGAGAATCCAGAGTTTTATAGTGATACTAATCTATTAAAGGATGTAGATGATAAAGCTGATGCTAAAGAGGTTATCTTAAAATTACCTCTTAAGGTTGGAGAGAAATGGGATAATGCTAATAAGAGAAGGGAGATTGTAGCGATAGATGAACAGTTAACAACTCCGGCAGGTGACTTCTATGATGTAGTTAAAATTAAGGTTACTTCTATAGAAGAAGATAGAGATTTTGAGAGCTATGAATACTATGCTAAGAACATTGGACTGATTATGTTAGAGAGCAGAGGTGAGGAGTATCAAGTTACTTCTAAACTGAAAAGCTATGGCAGGTTAGAGTAGGTGATAATTATAAATTTTGTGGGTTTAATGGATATAGTGTGACACTTTTTACTTTGGAAAAGTAGACAAAATTATTAGGTTTCGCCTAATGGCGAGTTACCTTTTTCCTTGATGAAAAAGTAACCAAAAAATCAAGAAGAAAATTAAACTCACTTAGCAATCAATATCTATTAAAATTGATATATATAGTACTTCTAATTCAAAGATTATGCTGTAACTAAATTACTTGAGAATACTTGCTTCGTTCAAACAATAAGTTTCTTCACCTGCAAAGACTTTAACTGTCAACCGTACACTGAGATAAAAGTGTCGCAACATCTATATATATTGACATATTTCAATTTTACTTAAGAAGCAAAAAATCAGATAAAAACTTTAACAAATATCTAAAAAATATTCCAGTATGTGATATAAATCAAGGAACTAAGATTGTTATTCTGGCATAATAGGATTAACCAAGAGATGAGAAAGTTAAATTACTTAAATATATAAAAGGAGTGGGTTAAATGAGTTTAGTATTAGGACATATTCATTATTGGTTATATGACCAGATTAAGGTAGTTGAAGATAGAGAGGTTGAGTTGGTTGATGCTTTTAAAGAGAAGTATGGTCAAGATGTTGAGGGGATTGTGTCTAAGGTAAGAGCAGAATATGGAGAGTTAAAGGGTGATACACCATTAGAAGATTTGATCGGTGAGAGTCATATCCATCCTTGGTTAGAGGGAGCAATTAGCACAGCCCAAAGTAGAGAAGCAGCTCTAGTTAGAGAGTTGCAGGATAACTATGATGATCAAGAATTACTAGTAGATACTTACCGTCAAAATGGAGCAACTGTAGCACAAGAAGGATTAAAGGAGATTAAGAGCAATGACTTAAGGACAGCTTTTGAATTATTAAAGAATACTTTAGTAGAGAGAATGCCTTGTGATAGATTGTCTGCGGTAGTTAAAAGTGAAGAAGATATAATTGTATGGAGGCATGATATTAAGCTCCATATTGAATTCTGGAAGAAAGCAGAGGCACCAGTAGAGCTAATGCATAAGTTATATAGCAATTGGATAGAAAGCTTTATCACAACAGTTAATCCAGAGATTAAGCATGAAAGAAAGGTTTTAGAGGATCAGTATGAGGATATCTTTAGTATATAATGAGTGAGATAATATATAGATAATGCGATACTTTTGGGAATCTGGAATCAGTAGTCAGGAATCAGTAGTCAGGAATCAGTTATAAACACTGGTTCCTGATTCCTAATTCCCGACACGAAAGTATCGCAATTTTCCCATTAACTAACACTCTCTATATCAAGTTTATTAAGTATTATATTTAATAGGATAAGTATAAATTTAATTTTACCTCCAGATACTAATTTTGATTAATTATATCTAAGGAGGCAAACATATGGATGTGAAGAGTCAAGGAACTAAGAAAGATTTATTGGCAAAAGGGGCAGTCTTACAACGTGATGGAACTTATGCAATTGCGCCCCATAGTCCAGGAGGAATCTTAAATCCTGATGAATTGATTAAGATTGGTGAAATAGCTAAAAAGTACAATGCTGCAGCTGTTAAAGCAACTAGCTCACAACGTCTAGCTATTGTGGGGTTACAGGAAGAGGATATAGATAATGCTTGGAATGATTTGGGGATGGACCCAGGATATGCGATTGGTGTCTGTGTTAGAAGTATCAAGTTTTGTCCAGGAACTACCTTCTGTAAAAGAGGTCAGCAGGACTCTGTAGGGATGGGAATGGAGCTGGATAAGCGCTATCATGGTGTAGAGCTACCAGGTAAGTTTAAGATGGGAGTAAGTGGTTGTGTCAATAAATGCATGGATACAGAGTTTAGAGATCTGGGGTTGATGGGAACAGCTAAAGGATTCCATATCTATGCAGGGGGGCATGGTGGAGTCAGAGCTAGATTGGGACAAGTTATAGCTGAACATCAGACTGGAGAAGACTCTTTACAGATTATAGATAATGTGATTAATTATTTTAAAGAGAATGGCAAAAAGAGAGAACGCTTAGGAGAATTTATTGACCGAGTTGGGATGGAAGATTTTAAAGATAAGGTATTAATACAGTAGTGTGAGTTATATGTGTGAGTGTGAGCTAAAGATTTTAGGGAGTATTTAACACACTCACACACTAATTACACATACTAATCAGATTGGAGGAACTAATATGATTCAGTTACCACAAGGGGCAAATTTGCAAAGGATTAAAAATGGAAAGAGAAGTTATGCAATTACTCCTCATATCAGTGGGGGGCTAACTAATGCTAAAACATTAAAAAAAATTGCTGAAGTTGCAGAAAAATATGATTGTATAGTTAAAATAACATCTGGCCAGCAGATTATGTTAATTGGTTTAGAAGCTGAGCAGGTAGAGCAAGCTTGGCAAGATTTAGGGATGAAATCTAAAGATAAATCTGGTTTAAGGTGTAGAGGTATTCGCTTCTGCCCTGGAACAAGTTTCTGTAAGCGAGGAAAAGCTGATTCAGTTAGACTGGGAATGGCTTTAGAGAATAAGTATTTAGGAATGGAATTACCTTCAAGAATGAAGATGGCTGTCAGTGGTTGCCATTTATCTTGTACGGCTCCAGCAATTAGAGATATTGGTGTAATAGGTCATGAAGAGGGTTTTGAATTGAGAGTTGGAGGAGCAGGGGGGCATAATCCTAGTTTAGCTAAGACTATTGCTCATCACTTAAGCCATAAACAGGTACTATTATTTGTAGAAAAGATTATAGATTATTATAAACAAGAGGGTAAGGTAGGCGAGAGATTGGGTGAGATGATAGAGAGAATAGGTTGGAATGAGTTTAAAGATACAGTCATTGATGAAGAGCTTAGCAACCATATAGGAGTAGAAAATTTTGAAAAGATAGCAGAGTGATTGATATTAATTCATATATATTATTTAAGTTGTATTTGAAATAAATTTAATCTTGTTCATTAGAAATATTTAGCATATGATCAAAGGGATTATCCATTGTTTCGAATCTTTTAGTCATTTATTATAGAGTTATTAGAAGAAATTAAAGTTTATGTTTGACATTAATTTTATGTTATGATAATATATTAAATGTCGCACAGGAAATCATTCAATTGAAAGTGTGTTATTTATTTCTAAATATTCATTAAAATTATGGAGGGGTTCCCGAGTGGTCAAAGGGAGCAGACTGTAAATCTGCCGGCGACGCCTTCAGAGGTTCAAATCCTCTCCCCTCCACCATAAAAAACCAATTGACAATGTACAGTTGACAATTAACAATTAGAGATCATAAGGTTTAGAGATTTTGATTGTACATTGTACATTGTTAATTGTAAATTAGCAATATGCCGAGGTGGCGGAATAGGCAGACGCACCGGACTTAAAATCCGGTGGGATTTAACTCCCGTGTCGGTTCGAGTCCGACCCTCGGTACCACTTAAAAAACAGTTAATAGTTTACCGTTAACAGTGAACAGTTAAGTTCAAAAGATTTTTAAAGAACTTAAGGTCTAAACTGTACACTTTACACCGTACACTGTCAACTCAATAATGTCTCGGGGTGGAGCAGTTGGTAGCTCGTCGGGCTCATAACCCGAAGGTCGTTGGTTCGAATCCAGCCCCCGCAACCAATAAAACAGTTAACAACTATATACATGGCGGTGTAGCTCAGTTGGCTAGAGCATACGGTTCATACCCGTAGAGTCGGGGGTTCAAATCCCTCCGCCGCTACCATAATAAAAATTTTAAATTAGAACTGTTTCCAAATAAGGAGAGAGTTTTTTTATTTTTATAAACATAAAAAAAGAAGTAGATTGGAATATTCCAATCTACTTCTTTTTGCTTAATTTTGGTGTTTTTTTGCTTTTCGTTCTAGCTCAGCTTGGCGTTCAGCCCTAAGAAGATCTTGCTCCTTAGATTTGACAAAATAAATGCTTTCATAGTACATTGGCATCACCTCACAAGTTTTTTTATGGTAACTTGCTCGGCTACTCAGTACTTTAAAGAGAATCGATTCTACTAAGTACTCTCTTCTTATTTATATTATATGTTACTTGAGAACGAATGTAAACAGTTCTTCTGAAATTTTTGAAAAATTATAATAATTCATATAATTTATATCAATTTATCTCAGGTAGTTATTCTAAAGTTAAATTCAACTATAACGCTATATAGATAAAAAACGACATTTTTTAGGAATCTGGAATCAGGAGTCAGCAACCAGTTATCAGTAAAACAGACTGATTCCAGATTTCCGATTCCTGACACGAAAGTGTACCATTATCTCTATATAGCATTATGGCTAAATTTTATTCTAGATTCACGAACCTATATATATAATAAGTTAATGGATATAAACAGTAACAGGTAATAATTTCTCATTATTTGTCACTAGTTTAGATTTATTCGTCTATATATTCTTTTAACACCTAAAAAAGTTAAAATATATTCATAAAACATAAAATTAACAGCTAAGGTTACAATTGTGTTAAGTAGATGTAAAATCTTTTATCAACTGTAATTAAATACTTTTAAAATCTAAATTTATATGTTAAAATATATTCAACTTACATAAATTGTAAGCTAATGGTTGGATAATAAGTTTGAGATTTTTGGATTAAACTATGTAATCTAAAATACTATTAATACCAATAGGTTATTTATTAGAATAAAAGATTGATAGTCTGGTCATAATTTAAATTGTATGTTTAATTTAAATTCCAGTTATTGAAAGAGTAATCTTAATTAAAATAATATAATTAATCTTTTGCTAAGTATAAAAATTATTTTAATGAACATATAGATAACTAGTATAATCATATATTTAATAAACAATGCAAATGTTAAAATCTATCTTGGAAGGCTCTCAAAAATAAATAAAAAAAATATGTATTAAAATTTTAATTTTGCATAATTATGGATGTGGGGAATATATTTTAGTGTAGTTTTCTTTTATTCAATCTAAAAATATATCTATCAATTAGAGGAGGACTAGGATGAAGAATAATTTAAAGATATTATTTGTATCTTCTGAAGTGGCACCTTTTGCTAAAACTGGTGGTTTAGCAGACGTAGCTGGTTCTTTACCACAAGCTATTAAAAAAGAGGGGCATGATATTAGAGTAGTTATGCCTCAATACGGGCAGATTCCTCAAGAGTATCTCCAAAATTTAGAGCATCAACTTCACTTTAGAACCAGAGTTGGGTGGAGAGATGATTATGTTGGAGTAAATTGTTTAGAAAGAGAGGGGGTAATCACTTATTTTATAGATAATAAAAATTATTTTAATCGAAGCAGTCTTTATGATAATGAGGATAAGCATGTTCAATTTGCTTATTTCTGCCGTACTGTATTAGAGATGTTACCCAAAATAAACTTTCAGCCAGATATTATTCATTGTAATGACTGGCAGACTGGTCCTTTGAGTATTATGCTCAAGGAAAACTATCAAATTTATGACTTTTATAAAGAGATTAGAACAGTTTATACAATTCATAATCTACGTTATCAGGGGGTATTTGGTAAAGAGGTTCTTGATGATGTTTTAGGATTACATTCTAAGTATTGGGATTGGGGAGTGGTTTGCCATGATGACTGTATTAATTATATGAAGATGGGAATTGAGATGTCTGATATGATTACTACAGTTAGTAAAACCTATGCTACTGAAATTAAAATTCCTTATTTTGGGGAAGGTTTAGATTATGTATTAAGAATGAACTCTGATGATTTATATGGTATTGTAAATGGAATTAGCTATCAGGAGAATGATCCCACTTCAGATAATAGAATCTATGCTAATTATAGTATAGATGATCTATCTGGGAAGTATGAGAATAAGAGAAAGTTACAAGAAGATATGGGGTTACCTACTAGGACAGATGTTCCAGTTATTAGTTTAATCTCTAGATTGGTTGAGCAGAAAGGACTAGATTTAATTTCAACTGTTATTGATGAACTGTTACAAGAGGATATACAGTTAATTATCTTAGGGACTGGAGAATATGTTTATGAAGAGATGTTCAAAAAGATAGGATGGCGGTATCCTAATAAAGTTTCAGCAAATATTAGATATGATGGTAATTTGGCACAGAAAATCTATGCTGGAAGTGATATCTTCTTAATGCCATCGAAGTATGAACCTTGTGGTTTAGGACAGTTATTTAGCTTAAGATATGGTACTATACCTGTGGTTAGGGAGACTGGTGGATTGAATGACACTATCAACTCTTATAATGAAGTAACAGAAGAAGGAAATGGATTTACCTTTAGAAATTATAATGCTCATGATATGTTATATACGATTCGTAGAGCTATAAATTATTATCGGCAACCAGAATTATGGGAGAAGTTAGTGAAAAAAGCTATGAGTTCTGATTTTAGTTGGAATAATTCAGCTAATGAGTATATTAAATTGTATTGTAGGTTGCTAGGGTTAGAGCAAGAAGAGATTGATAAGAATAAAGAAGTGGAAACAAAAGTTCTAAAATTGAATATGGATTTAGAGAAGAAATCAGAAGGTATAGGTAACTCAGCTCAAAAGGTTAATCTCAACCTTGCTAGTAAAGAGCTTCTAACTAACTTAAAGGGAGTTGGACCTTCTTTAGCAGGTAGAATTATCGATTATAGAAGTAAAGCAGGTTCTTTTAAGGATTTGAATGAATTAAAGCAGGTAAAAGGAGTAGGTACTAAGCTATTTGGTGAATTAAGGAAGTTATTAACCTATTAATATTATCATTATTATTTATATAAAGTAGATTAATTTTGGTTTTTATATTTGTGGATTTCATAGTTGAAATTTAATAATTATTATTTTATGGAATCTACTGATATTTATAATTTTATAACTATAAGTTTTAGAGGAGGCGTTTAGTATGTCTAAGATTCAAGAGGTAAATTTAAATCAATTAAATAATGAGGAGGTGTTAAGTAGCCCGCAAACAAGTGAGCTGGCTCAAAAGAAGGTATCTGATAATGAGCTCAATCAAGATAATATTAACCAATATCAAATTCCTAATAACTATGGAGAGAATAAGTTAATGTTACAGGTTAAGAATCCAAAGACTGCTCACTTATATTGGGAGTATAAGCTAGATAAGGTCTATGAAGTTTGCCATCAGGCTGGTTATAAAGGTTTAGGAGATGCTCCTTTAGTTTTGAGGGTCTATAATCTTAGTTTGGGTGGTAATTATAATGTTTATTATGATATTGATATTACTGCAGATAATAATAGCTGGTACTTAAATAATTTAACACCGGCAAATATTTATGAGGTCAAGCTAGGTGTGCTGGATAAATTCGGGAATATACATACTGTTTTGGGTTCTAATCGAGTTAGTATGCCTACTAATAAGATCAGTGATGTATTAGATGAAGAATGGATGACAGTTAAAGAGACTATGGATATAATTTATTTATTATCTGGTGCCTTAGCAAGAGGTCAAGAAGGACTTAGTTCTGCAGAATTAATTAAAAAAGAGCTAAGAAAAATCAGTGAAGAGCTTGATCTTGATTTTTATAGTTTGGAAGAAAGAATAAGCTCTTTAGAATTGTTAAACTTAGAGCAATTAGAAGGATCAGCAGAATTACTTAAGGGGTCTGCTGAAATATTAAAGGTATTAGAAAGATAATAAATATATTTAAATTTACTATAAGATTAGATTGTAATAATAACTCTACTTTTATAAAGTCTATAGCTAGATTAGAAAAATAACAGATTGTATTAGTAGAAACACTGATAGAATTAAGGGCTATTGAAATACTTACAAGTAATGAAGTGACCAGTGATGAGAAAAGAGTTTTGTTTATCAGCCATTGCTTGTCACTTGTTACTAGAGTATCTGAGTATAGATTCATGAATCTAGAATAAAATCAACTATAAAGCTATAGAGAGAAAAGTGATATTTAAGAGGTAGACGGGTAGGAGTTAGGAAAATCCAACTAAGTAAGCACCCAACCACAAACTATCTAATAAAAAAGTGTTGCAATTTATCCATTAAGTTTTATTTTAAATTCAGATATATATAGATATCCAAGTCCAAAGTGTAATTTAATGGATATATAGCGATACTTTTAAAATTAGCGTGAGTGGGTGTATGAGTGTGAGTAAACCCCAATAAAAAGAAGCTTTACACACACCCACACTCATAGCTCACACTTGGCATAAAGTGTCACGCTATCTTTCTATTGTTTCATTCTAAAGTTGGATGACTATATAAGAGTTTCTACTTATAGTTTATGAAATTATTTAACTAGTTTTAGATTAAAATCATAATATATTCACTATGATTTTAATAATAGTTTAAGAACATATAAAGGATTATATTTCTAAGTTTTAATTTGTTAAATTGGATTATTTAAGTTCAATTTATTTATATTGGTTAAAAGGAAGGATAAAATACTTTTTTGTACAATTATATTTATGTAAATAGCAAAGTGTTTTTCCAGACTAATCAGTTTATATATATTATTAAATTATTTAGGAGTGATAACTATGGCAGAGGAAAAAGGATATTTAGCATTAGTATTACATGCACATTTACCATTTGTGCGACACCCAGAGCATGAAGATTTTATGGAAGAAAATTGGCTTTATGAAGCCATTACGGAGACATATATACCACTAATCAATCATTTTGAAGATTTAGATCGCGATGGAGTAGAATATAGACTTACTATGTCTTTAACTCCACCATTGATTTCTATGTTAGCAGATCCATTATTACAAGATCGTTATGTTAGGCATATTGATAAATCGATTGAACTGGCTCATAAAGAGGTAGAGCGTACTAAAGATAACCCCGATTTTAATAAGACGGCAAGATTTTACTTAGAGAGATTTGAGAAGGCTAAAGAGACCTTTGTACATAGATATAATAAAAATTTGGTAAATGCTTTTAAGAAGTTTCAAGATTTAGGTTATCTAGAGATTATCACTTGTGGTGCTACTCATGGCTACTTACCATTAATGCAACAGTATCCTGAGGCAGTAAGAGCCCAGATTGAAGTAGCAGTAGAGACCCATAAGAAGCATCTAGGAAGAGAACCTAGAGGAATCTGGTTACCAGAGTGTGCTTATTACCCAGGTGTAGATAAGGTTTTAAAAGAATTTAAGATTAGATTCTTTATTGTAGATACTCATGGGGTATTACATGCTACACCTCGCCCTAAATATGGAGTCTTTTCGTCTATCTATACTCGTTCAGGAGTTGCTGCTTTTGCGCGAGATCAAGAGTCTTCTCGTCAGGTTTGGAGTTCTAAGATAGGTTATCCAGGAGATTATAACTATAGAGAATTCTATCGTGATATTGGATTTGAATTACCTTTAGATTATATTGGACCATATATTCATCCTGATGGAATAAGAATGGATACAGGAATTAAGTATCATAAGATTACTGGTTCAGAGTGTGGTTTAGATGCTAAGCAACCTTATGATCCATATGTGGCAAGGGATAAATCTGCTGAGCATGCAGGTAACTTCTTGTTTAATAGAGCCAAGCAGATTGAATATTTAGATGAATTAATGGATAGAAAACCTATTGTATTATCACCATATGATGCAGAATTATTTGGACATTGGTGGTATGAAGGGCCAGACTTCATTAATTTCTTAATTAGAAAGGCTTATTATGATCAGGATGTAGTTAAGATGATATCTCCAATTGATTATTTAGAAGAGTATCCAAGTAACCAAGTCTGCCAACCACCAATGTGTAGCTGGGGTGCTAAAGGCTATAATGATGTCTGGTTAGATGATAGTAATGATTGGATTTATCGCCATTTACATCATGCAGCAGAAAAGATGATTGAGTTGGCAACAGAGATTCATTATCCTGATGATTTGACAAGAAGGGCGTTAAATCAGGCTGCTAGAGAGTTGCTGTTGGCTCAAAGTAGTGATTGGGCATTTATTATGATGACTGGAACTACTGTTGAATATGCTGTCAATAGGACTAAAGCTCATATTAGTAGATTTTTAGACTTATATAATCAGATAAAATCGGGTAATATAAATGAAGATTTCTTAGGTGAAACAGAATGGAAAGATAATATATTCCCAGATATCGATTATAAAGTCTATAGTAGAAGACATCAGCCTAAAATAGAAGGCAAGGGTGAGGATATCGTGATATCTAGTTAACCCAGCAGCTTTAGTAAAGTAAAGCAAATCTGACAGTTAGAGGTGGTATGGATGCAATTCTATGGTAGTTTATCAGTTAAACCAGAATTACCAGCAGAGATTGAGGGATTAAGTCGTATTTCTAAAAATTTATGGTGGTGTTGGAATCCAAAAGCAGAAAATTTATTTAAGAGAATTGACCTTGACTTATGGGAAAAAGTCAATAAAAATCCTGTAAAGTTTATTTCTAAGGTAAGTTATAAGAGCTTACAGCAGGTTGCTGAGGATGATGATTTTTTAACAGACTATAATAAAGTCATAGAATCTTTTGATAATTATTTGAATAGCCAAGATACTTGGTTTAATCAAAACTTCAAACAATTAGAAGAGAAGAGAGTAATTGCTTATTTTTCTGCTGAGTTTGGTTTTCATGAATCTCTACCAATTTATTCGGGAGGACTAGGGGTTCTTGCTGGAGACCACTGTAAATCTGCTAGTGATTTAGGATTACCCTTTGTTGGAGTAGGAATGCTGTATCGTAATGGATACTTTCAGCAAAAGATTAATAATGAAGGGTGGCAAAAAGCACTTTATTCAGAGCTAGACTTTGATTTGTTAGCAGTAGACCCAGTTAAAGATAGCTCTGGAGATGATTTAATTCTCTCTATTAAATTGGAGCAGAGAGATGTATATTTTAAGGTTTGGGAAGTAAAGGTTGGAAGAATTAATGTTTATTTATTAGATACTGATTTAGAAGTTAATAGTGAAGGTGATAGAAAACTGACTTCTAGATTATATGGTGGAGGTTCTGAAACTAGGATCTCCCAAGAGATTCTTCTTGGTATTGGAGGAACTAGAGCTCTATACAAGATGGGATATAAGCCACTGGTTTGGCATATGAATGAGGGGCATTCTGTTTACCTTGGTTTGGAGAGAATTAGAAATTTAATTAAAGATAATGATATGGACTTCTATCAAGCTATGGAGAAGGTTGCTTCTAATACTGTTTTTACTACTCATACTCCTGTTCCTGCAGGTAATGAAGTATTTACTTTTGCTTTAAAGGATAAGTATTTTGCTAATTACTGGCAGGAGGTAGGACTTACTAGAGAAGAGTTTATGAAATTAGGCATGATTCATGATTATGATGAAGGGTTTGGATTGACTGTATTAGCTTTAAGGTTATCTTGTTTTCATAATGGAGTTAGTGCTTTACATGGTGAAGTATCTAGTAATATGTGGAAGGATTTGTGGTCAAATGTTCCTGCTGATGAAAATCCTATCACTTATATTACCAATGGAATTCATACTTTGACTTGGCTGGCCCCAGAGTGGAAGCAATTATTTGATAAGTACCTTCCAGCCAATTGGCGGGATAGGATTGAAGATAAGGAAGTATGGGCAAAGGTTAAGGAGATTCCTAATCAGCAGTTCTGGAAGGTTCATAGAGCATTAAAGTCTAAGATGATAGACTTTATTCGCCAGAAGGACTTAGCTAGAAAAAAAAGATATAGCGGTTTAGCTGAATTGGATGAAGGCCTATTAGATAAGGATACCTTAACCATTGGATTTGCTCGTAGATTTGCAACTTATAAGAGAGCAACTTTAATTTTAAAAGATTTAAGAAGATTAAAAGAAATCTGTAATAAACAGGGAAAAGAGGTCCAGTTTGTTTTTGCAGGAAAGGCCCATCCAGCTGATATTCCTGGTCAAGAATTAATCAAGGAATTACACAATATCTCTGAAAGCGAAGAGTTTAAAGGGAAGTTTATAATCTTAGAGAACTATGATATGAATTTAGCACGATATTTAGTTCAAGGTGTAGATGTCTGGTTAAACAATCCAAGAAGACCATTAGAGGCCAGTGGAACCAGTGGACAGAAGGTAGCTGCTAATGGCGGATTGAACTTTAGTGTTTTAGATGGATGGTGGTGTGAAGGTTATAATGGTAAAAATGGTTGGGCTATTGGTTATAAATCTGAGTATAGTAACCGTGAAGAACAGGATTTGATCGATAGTAAGTCTTTATATGATACTTTAGAGCAAGAAATTGTACCATTATATTATAATACAGATGATAATGGGGTTGCCCATGGGTGGATTGAGTATATGAAGGAGACTATAGCCAGTAATGCTCCTGAATATAGTACTGACCGTATGGTTCAAGAATATACTAAGAGGCTATATATGCCTGCTATTAAGCGGGGAATGGACTTTGAAGATAATCAAGTAGCCATTGATTTAGCCAAGTGGAAATATATTCTAAGGAGTAATTGGGATAAAATCAAGATTGCTTCTGTAAATCAAGGTGTTCAAGGTAAATTTAATATTACTGATGAGATTGAATTGACTGCTCAAGTTCAATTAGGTGACTTGATACCTGAAGATGTAAGGGTAGAAATCTATTTGGTTGATAAGCAGAATCAGATTTCTTCTAAGGTTATACCTATGGAATTAAAACCTATAGGAGAAGATAATAATTACACTTATAGTGCTAAGATTAAATTTGAGGAGACTGGAGATTATAATTATACTTTTAGGGTTGTCCCAAATTCAGATAGATTAGCCACTAAACATGAGTTAGGTTTAGTTAAGTGGATTTAATTTAATTAAGAAAAGCGTTGGAAAACTCCAACGCTTTTCTAATTTATATTATAGAATAAGTTTAGAGTTTGCTAAGTTAAATAATTTATTTGATGTTTTTTGAAAATAAAAGGGATATAATACTTATAGTTGAAGCTATATAAGTTGAACTAATGTTTTTCTTTAAAGAATTAAAAAGCTTTTTTGCAACGAATTAACACGAATTACACGAATAAAAGGCAAAAAGAATAAATT